>NZ_SVCB01000108.1 GCF_015058545.1 Veillonella sp. | reverse complement strand
TTTATGATTCAAGGCGGCGATGACGGTAAAGGCGGTCCGGGGTATACCATTCCGGATGAATTTGTAAATGACTTACATTTTAACAAAATGGGTCTTTTGGCCATGGCTAACCGCGGGCCGAATACAGGTGGGGCGCAATTCTTTATCACCTTGGGGCCTACGCCGTGGCTCGACAATAAGCATACCATTTTCGGCGTTGTTACGCAGGGCATGGATGTAGTTGCTAAAATCGGCAAAGTACAGACAGATAAAAATGACAAGCCGTTAGCGCCGGTTGTGATTAAGTCTATTACTTTGGAGCCGATTACAGATAACCAGGGCAGTAATAAATAGAGAATAATATAGGTAATAATATTGTGACAGTTAAGTCTTGTATTGTGGAATTTAATTCTGCAGCAGGACAGTTAAGTCTGGCATTAATATTGAATAAAAAGCGTTTGAGAAACAACTGTAAACGAGGGGAGGCAGTTATGAGTCAATTTTACACATACATGGTAGAATGTGCGGACGGGTCCTTATATACCGGCTGGACGGTTGATTTGAAGCAGCGTGTGGCGGCTCATAACGGCGAAATTCCGGGGGGCGCCAAATATACCCGAACGCGTCGACCGGTGAGCCTCGTGTGGTTTACAGCCTTTGAACGTAAACAGGATGCACAGTCCATGGAATACCAGGTAAAACGCATGCCGAGGGAGCAAAAGAGAGCCTTGGTAGCGGCATTTAAGAAGGCAAATCCTACGGTAATTGAGGACATTCTTCAAGGCGTTTAATCGAAGAATTTCCTTAAAATAAAACTCTTTCTATGGTATAATTAACTGATGTATGATTTAATAAAATTTTTGATAACAAACTGCTGTGAAAAAGCGGGAAAGGAGGACTTCGATGAAGCGCGTTTTAGTCGGTGTAAAGAGTATTCAACGGGATGCAGACGGGCATGATACGGTCATTGAAATGGTTTCTCCCGGTGAATATCACGAAAAAAATGATACAAAATATATTATGTATAATGAAACCGAATTATCCGGTATGGAAGGGTCGCATACAACAATTAAGTTAAAGCCCCGTTCCATCGTGTTAATTCGCAATGGCAAAGTCTCTATGCGGCATGAGTACGTGCTCGGCGAGACACGGCAATCAGTGTATGAAACACCGTTCGGTGAGCTCCACATGGCCTTTAAAACCCATGAATTGGAGTCAACCTTGCAGGATGGTATCGGTAAGATACACTTAGGCTATGACATTTCGGTCAGTGGCGAATGGCAATATTACAATCAGTTGGATATAGTATTACAGGAGGATTTAGAGCATGGAACTAAAGGACAAGCTCAAGCAAGGAATTGAAGCGGCCGTAGCGAAGGCGTTGGCTGACGGCGCATTACCGGAAGGGACGTACCCTGAAGTAGTTTTGGAAGTACCGCCACAGAAAGAATTCGGCGATTTTTCCACGAATATTGCCATGCAATCGGCTCGTGTAGCTCGTATGAATCCGGCTGCTATTGCCGATATCATTATTGCCAATATGGACTATGATTGGCTTGAAAAAGCTGAAAAAGCCGGTGCCGGTTTTATCAATTTCTTTGTGAAAACAGACGCAGTTTATGATACGTTAAAATCCGTATTGGAACAGGGCGTTTGCTACGGCACGCAAGCTACTCGTGAAGAGGATACGATTCAAGTTGAATATGTAAGCGCCAATCCGACCGGCCCCCTTCATGTAGGCCATGGCCGTGGTGCAGCTTACGGCAGTGCGCTTGTTAACTTATTGCGCGCCGCCGGTTACAACGTGCAATCCGAATACTACATCAATGATGCCGGTAATCAGATTGATAACTTGGCAAAATCAATCAACGCTCGTTATTTAGAACTTCTCGATATGAAGAGTGAATTTCCTGAAAACGGCTATCACGGTCAAGATATCGTAGAGACAGCGCAGAGCATCATTAACTGGCGCGGCGATTTCTTTGCCGTACTTAACGATGATGAACGCTTGCCGTTCTTCAAAGAATTCGGTTTGACCGAAAAACTTAACGCTCTTCGTGTAAGCCTTCGCAATTTCAATGTGGAATTCGACAACTGGTTCAGCGAACGCTCCTTGCATAGAAGCGGCGAAGTAACTAAGGCCATTCAATTTTTAAAAGATACGGGCGATGTGTATGAAAAAGACGGTGCTTTATGGTTTGCGTCCACGCGCTACGGCGACGATAAAGACCGTGTAGTTATCCGTGAAAACGGCGAACCTACTTACTTGGCATCGGATATTGCGTACCATCGCAATAAATTTGAACGCGGTTTTAAAAAGATGATTAATATCTGGGGGGCCGATCATCACGGCTATGTGACACGTGTTAAAGCGTCCATGCAGGCCCTCGGCTATAATCCGGACCGCTTGGAAATCTTGTTATTACAAATGGTGGCCTTATATCGTGACGGCGAACTTGTGAAGATGTCGAAACGTACGGGTCAATCCGTTACGTTAGATGAATTGATTGAAGAAGTAGGCGTTGATGCGGCACGTTACTTCTTCCTCATGCGTTCCTTGGACAGCCAGTTGGATTTTGACATCAACTTGGCCGCCTCAAAGAGCAATGATAACCCGGTATACTACATCCAGTATGCGCATGCACGCATTCACAGCATTTTCAATCAGGTGAATGAAGCGGGCATCAAATACGGCGATTGGACCGGCGTAAAATTTGATACCTTAACCGGCGAATTGGAACTCGATATTATTAAAAAGTTAGGCGCTTACCCTGAAGAAATTCGTCAAGCTGCCGAACATCGAGCACCACATCGCATTGCCCGTTACTTGTATGATTTGGCCAGCTTGTTCCATTCGTTCTACAAACAGGGTCGTATTATGGGCGTAGACAGCGATTTGCAGCAGGCTCGTTTAGGTCTTATCACGGCGATTGCCGATGTATTGCGTAACGGCCTTGGTATTTTGGGTATTTCCGCACCGGAAAAAATGTAAGATTTTTTAAAACTGTCGCGGCCTGCGATAGTGTGTAGATACATTCATAGCTTTGGGAGGAATCATGGCAACAAAGTATATTTTCGTAACAGGTGGGGTTGTTTCGTCGTTAGGTAAGGGTATTACTGCAGCATCCTTAGGCCGTTTGCTTAAGAACCGCGGTATGAATGTAACCATTCAGAAATTTGACCCTTACATCAATATCGACCCTGGTACAATGAGTCCGTATCAACACGGTGAAGTGTTCGTTACCGATGACGGCGCTGAAACAGACCTTGATCTTGGTCACTATGAACGTTTTATCGATATCAACCTCGGTAAACGCTCCAATGTAACGGCCGGTAAAGTATATTGGTCCGTTATTAACAAAGAACGTAAAGGTGATTATTTAGGCGGTACCGTTCAGGTTATCCCTCATATCACAAATGAAATCAAACAAAACGTATATCGCGTAGGTAAAGAAGATAACGCGGACGTAGTTATTACGGAAATCGGCGGTACGGTAGGTGATATTGAAAGTTTACCGTTCCTCGAAGCCATTCGTCAGGTTAAAAAAGAAGTAGGCCGTAATGACGTGCTCTACATTCACGTAACCTTGGTACCATACATCAGTGCAGCGGGCGAGTTAAAAACTAAACCGACTCAGCACAGCGTAAAAGAATTGCGCAGTATCGGTATTCAGCCGGATATCATCGTTTGCCGTACGGAAAAACACATTTCCGACGAAATGAAAGATAAATTGGCTTTATTCTGTGACATCGATCCGGAAGCCGTTATTGAAAACCGCACTTGCAACACGATTTATGAAGTGCCTTTGATGATGCAGGAAGAAGGCCTTGATGACATCGTTGTTAAAAAATTACAATTACCGGACAAACCGGCCGATATGGTAGCTTGGAAGGAAATGGTAGATAAAATCCTTCATCCGAACAAAGAAATTACCGTGGCTCTGGTTGGTAAATATGTAGCCCTCCATGATGCGTACCTCAGTGTGGCGGAAGCCTTGACACATGCCGGTATTGCAACGGATACAAAGGTTAATATTAAATGGATTGATGCGGAAGAATTGGAAGAAAACGCATGCAATGTGGCTAAGTTATATGAAGATGTTGACGGCATTGTTGTACCGGGCGGCTTCGGTTATCGCGGTGTAGAAGGTAAGATTCGCACTATCCAATATGCTCGTGAAAACAAAGTCCCTTACCTCGGCTTGTGCCTCGGCATGCAGTCGGCGGTAATGGAATTTGCTCGTAACGTAGCGGGTCTTGAAGCAGCTAACTCTACCGAATTCGACGAAGACTGCATGAACCCTGTAATCGACTTGATGCCGGACCAGGTAGATGTAGATCAAAAAGGCGGTACTATGCGTCTTGGTATCTACCCATGTAAGACGGTAGAAGGCACCAAAGTGCGTGAAGCTTATGGTGAAGACCTCATTTACGAACGTCATCGTCATCGTTATGAATTCAACAATGCATTCCGTCAGGAATTAACGGAAAAAGGCCTCGTAATCAGTGGTACATCCCCTGATAACCGTTTGGTTGAATGTGTGGAACTCAAAGATCATCCTTGGTTCGTAGGCGTTCAGTTCCATCCGGAATTGAAATCCCGTCCGACTAAAGCTCATCCGTTGTTCAAAGGCTTTGTTGATGCTATTTTGAAAATTAAAGGAATGTAATAGTGAGTAAAACTGTACGTACAGCTCGTTATCAACAAATTGCAGCCGATGTGGCCGGTAAAATTGTATCCGGCGGGTATAAGGAAGGGGAGCGTATTTTTGCGCGGTCCGCTCTATCCGTTCACTACGGTGTATCTCCCGAAACTTCGCGTCGGGCCATTGCTTTACTGGCCGATTTAGGCATTGTAGAAGTGACTAAAGGGAGTGGCTGTACCGTTTTATCCAAAGAGAAAGCTGAACAATTCCGCATGCAATTTAGCGACTTTGATTCGGTGGACTCTTTGCGACGCGAGCTGACAAAGCAGATTGAGGATCAAACAAAATCCCTGCAGGGGTTAAAAGAGACGATACAAAAATTAACTGATTCGGTAGGTCATTACCAGTATAAAAATCCGTTGCAACCTATGAAGATGTCCATTACGAAGGATTGTCGTTATTTAGGGCAGTCCATAGGATCGATTCAATTATGGCAACATACCGGTGTTACCATTGTGGCGATTGAAAATCAAGATAAGACTATGATTATATCGCCGGGACCGTATGCTACCTTTACGGCGGGGGAGGAAATCTATTTTATCGGCCCCGCTGACAGTTGGTTGCATTTGGAACGTTTTTTGTACAGCCCCGATGAAAAAGAGACTTAATTGCAGCCGGTAAATAGCCGGTAGTTCTCGACGGTGTCAGTACCTTACTGATGGCACGGCTGCAACTTTATAATTAAATATTCTATTTACAATATAACGCAATAAGCGCCTGACATAAGTTGGGCGCTTTTTTGTATTCTGTGAGCCATTATGACATAAAGTGATTTTTAGTATTCTATATTTATAAAAGTCGATATTTGACTAAAGTAACAACTTGATGTTAGAATTGAGTTGTTACTTTAGGGAGGTATTGAATGATAGAAATTAAAAACGTAAAGAAACGATATGGCAAAAAAGAAGTATTACATGATATTAGTTTGACTATTCCCGATGGTGAAATTGTTTCGCTCATCGGCGGTAGTGGTTGTGGTAAATCTACATTGCTTAAAATGATTAATCGCTTGATTCCTATTACAGGCGGCGATATTTATGTAAATGGTAAAAATATTCATGACATGGAACCGGTAACCCTGCGTCGTAAGATTGGTTACGTTATCCAGCAAACGGGTTTATTCCCGCATATGACAATTCGCAAAAATCTGGAATTAGTTATGGATCTTCATAAGATGCCGCAAGAAGGTCGGGCTGAGAAGATTAATGAAATGATGGATTTGGTTGATTTATCCCGCGATTTACTGAATCGCTATCCTATCGAATTATCCGGTGGTCAGCAGCAACGCGTCGGCGTAGCGCGAGCACTTATTGTCGATCCGGATGTTATTTTGATGGATGAACCGTTCTCCGCGATTGACCCTATTACGCGTGTGTCCTTGCAAGATGAGCTTCGCAGTTTGCAAGAAACATTAAAGAAAACGATTGTGTTCGTAACCCATGATATGGATGAGGCCATTAAAATCTCGGACCGTATTTGTTTAATGCGTGAAGGTCATGTAGAACAATATGATACGCCGGAACAAATTTTACGAAATCCCGCTACGGAATATGTAGAAAGCTTTATCGGTAAAAACCGTATTTGGAACTCACCGGAGTTCATTAAAGCGGAAGACATCATGATTGATGCTACCAATATTGCGTATCCGAGTGATAGCTTGTTCCGCTGTATGAAAAAGATTAAAGATATCCCTCAGGACTTCCTGATTATTGTAGACCGTGGTACGCGTCGTTTCAGAGGCTTGGTTAATGCCCGTATGATTCGTGAGCAAATGAGTTTACAGGGGCCGGTCAGTGAAATTATGGCGCAGCCGAAGAAGTTGGCCCATGTGGGAGATTCCTTATTAGATGTGGTAGAAACAATTCAGACCTTGCACCGTCCGTATATGATCGTACTGGATGATTCCGAACGCCTGGCGGGGGTCATTACACAAAGTAGTTTAATTACCACCTTGGGAAGTCAGTATGTAGATGATGCGGAGGTAATATAATTGGGTATATTTAGTTATATGTTTGAAAATATAGATCAGATTATGCGTCTTTTGTTAGAGCATATCCAGCTAACCGCTATTGCGGTAGGGTTAGCTATTTTAGTGGGCTTGCCGCTGGGGATTTTAATCAGCTACGTAAAGCCCTTAAATAAGCCGGTCATGGGGGCGACGAATTTAATTCAAGCGGTTCCCAGCATGGCCTTGTTGGGTTTTGCCATTCCACTCCTTGGGATTGGCACCTTGCCGTCGGTAATTGTAGTATTTTTGTATTCCCTCTTACCGATTGTCAAAAATACCTATATCGGCATCAGCCAGATTTCGCCGGGCACCATTGAGGCGGCTCGCGGGATTGGCTTAACACGTCAACAAATTTTGTGGAAGGTACAGTTGCCGTTAACATTGCCTATGTTAATGGCGGGTGTGCGAATTTCCGCCGTTACGGCCGTAGGCCTTATGACAATTGCCGCCTTTATCGGCGCCGGTGGCTTGGGCTTTTTGGTATTTAGCGGTATCAGCTCCGTTAATAACGGCATGATTTTAGCCGGTGCAATCCCTGCCTGTATATTGGCCTTGGTGATTGACTGGGTGCTCTCTCAGGTAGAATCATTGGTGACACCGGTGAGCTTGCAGCCTGAGCTTTTAAAAACTCGAGCTACCATTACGGCTAAACGACGTCGCCAAAAATGGAGCGTAGGCATTGTAGCAGCCTTATTGGTATTTATGTTTGGCCAGAATGCCTATGCCAGTATGGTAAAGGATCCCAATACGATTCGAATCGGCAGTAAACAATTTACCGAACAATTAGTGTTGGGCAATATGCTGGCTGAAATGATTGAAAAAAATACAAATATTAAAGTAGAGAGTCATTTAGGTGCCGGCGGTACCCAGGTGCTGTTTAGTGCCATGGAAAAAGGCGATTTAGATGCGTATATTGATTATACCGGTACGGCCTATGTAGATATTTTAAAACATGATCCCGTAAGCGATGAGCAGGAAGTATACAATACGACAAAAGAGGAATTGGCGGATAAGTATGACGTGGCCTTATTGGCGGCGGCTCCTTTCAGTAATACCTATACGTTGGCGGTAGACCCTGCGGTGGCACAGACGTATAATTTGCACACCATGAGTGATTTGAGCCAGGTAGCTTCGTCGTTAAAGGCCGGTACAACGCTTGAATTTTTGAATCGTCAGGATGGTTTACGAGGCGTTCAAAAAGACTATGGTTTTAACTTTAAAGATGCTAAAGGCATTGACGGGGCCACTCGATATGTGGCTTTAGCAAGCGGTGATGTGCAGGTAGTTGATGCCTTTTCTACGGATGGCTTGTTAAATAAATATAACTTGACGGTCCTCGCCGATGATAAAGGCTTCTTCCCGCCTTATTACGGGGTACCGTTAGTACGTCAAGAAACATTAAAAGAACATCCCGAATTACAGGATGTTATCGATCGCATGATGGCAATGTTAGATACGGACTCAATGCGTGAGTTAAATTATCAAGTAGATGTGGAACACAAGAGTCCTAAAGAAGTAGCTCATGACTTTTTGGTAGCTAAGGGCTTAGTAAAATAAATAACTGATATATGAGGCTTTATAAACCGATTTAATGATTTTGGGGATATAAGCTGTATAAAACTGAATAATGTAAGAGGTGAAGCGGTATAGTGGTATTACTATATCGCTTTATTTTTTAGATTGCAAAAATGTATCGCCTTTTTTCATAAATTGCATAACTGAAACTCGATTTCATATTGATTTTTTTCGTTGCGTGGTGTATGATAATGATGTAATCAATATAGATTATCCGTTATTAATAGCTATCAATTAGCGACAGTATATATTCAAAATAGAGAGCACTGTATATTTGTTCTAATAGCAAGTTAGGTTGCTTTTTACTGTTTGGTAATAATGCAGCTCATGATAGTTTTTAAAGTATAGTAAGTTTATTAAACACAAGGAGTGACTCACAAATGGCAATTATCGGCAAAGAATTACCTGATTTTTCCTTACAGGGTTTCCGCAATCCGGACGTAGTAACAGTAACTAAAGCAGATGTAGTTGGCAAATGGAGCGTATTCGTATTCTATCCGGCCGATTTCACATTTGTTTGCCCTACCGAATTGGAAGATTTACAGTCCCATTATGCAGAATTGCAGGAAATGGGCGTAGAAGTATTCTCCGTATCCGTTGACTCCGAATTCGTACATAAAGCATGGGCTGATGCGTCTCCAAACATCGCAAAAATTCAGTACACTATGTTAGCTGATCAGAAACATGAACTGGCTGACTTCTTCGAAACTTTCTCCGAAGAAGAAGGTCGTGCATACCGCGGTTCTTTCGTAGTAAATCCGGAAGGCAAAGTAGAAACTGCTGAAATCCACAACATGGGTATCGGTCGTTCTGCCGATGAATTGGTTCGTAAAGTGCAGGCAGCTCAATTCGTAGCTAAACATGGTGACCAGGTTTGTCCGGCTAAATGGAAACCGGGTGCAGATACTTTAAAACCGGGTCTTGACCTTGTAGGTAAATTATAAGATTCAACTATTCGGTTAACCCTTTTTAACCGGTTAATAAATGAACAGCAAGTCCCTCCCTACAGAAGGCTGTTCATTGACATATTTAGGAGATCCCTTTTCCTAAAATCAGCGGCGCGAGCTTGTCTCGGCCGCTGATTTTTTTGTTTGAACACATTTGATTTTATGTGAATGTTGAATGAAAAAATGATGATTCGAATCTGATTTGTTTTGAAAAAATTTGGGTATTTATTCATTTTTTTAGTGGCTATATTCAACTTTAGTCAATGAGTTTTACCGAAATTGTGTTCGGAAAAGCAGAATTCAAGATAATTGTGGCGAATGTATAATGAAAGACTACTTTTGTATATTGTTGCAAAGTCGTTTTTGTCAAGGCTAAGAGCAGTAAAACCTCATAAAAATGCGGTAAAATTGATTGACTTTCATATGCTAACTTATTCAAAATAATTAATAATTATGAATTAACAAACCGTGAAAACCTTTGTCGAATAAGTGTTTGTAAGTTAGTGCTTTTTTTCATATATTTATCGAAAACTTGAAACATTGAAATTATTAGATTTATCTTGCGTTTTAGTATATAATATATTACATAGAATAAGGCGAAAGGGTAATGGCTAAGGTTAAAAAAAGGAGTATTGGGCATGGAAGTATCATACGAAAGATTGGCAACGATTTTTAAAGCATTGAGTGATGAAACTAGATTGCATATCATTGACATGTTGTCATGTAATGAGTTATGTGCTTGTGACATTTTGGCAAGCTTCAATTTGTCGCAGTCTACGTTGAGCTATCACATGAAAATTTTGATTGATGCAGGTGTTGTTAACTCGCAGCGTAACGGGTTATGGACACGCTATTCAATCAACGAAGAAACTTTTGATGAGTTAGTTAAGATCTTACCTGATTTGTACAAAACCAAAGATGAATGTATTTGCGCTCAGATTAAATATTGTCGCTTAGAAGATAAACCTGAATAAGAAACAACAGGAGTTAATATGAGACGCTGGATTATGCACGTGGATATGGATGCTTTTTATGCATCAGTTGAACAACGCGATAATCCCGAGTATAGAGGCCGCCCGGTTATCGTTGGCGGCCTTTCTTCGCGTGGTGTGGTATCTACCGCGTCGTACGAAGCTCGTAAATTAGGTGTTCATTCGGCCATGAGTATGGCCAAGGCCCGTGAGCTTTGTCCGGACGGTATTTATTTATGGCCTCGGTTCGAAGTGTACCATGCTGTTTCAGAGCAGGTCCATGCTATTATGGAACGCTATTCACCCTATATTGAGCCGTTGTCGTTAGATGAAGCCTTCTTGGATATAACGGGACTCCATAATCGGTTTGACGGCCCCTATGCGGTCGGTAAGGCTATTAAAAAGGATATATTAGAGGCGACCGGCCTTATAGCGTCGGTAGGTCTGGCACCGAATAAGTATTTGGCAAAACTGGCTTCGGATATTAGAAAGCCCGATGGCTTGGTGGTGATACCTTATGGACAGGAAGCCAAATTTATTGCCAATCTGCCGGTTAAACGCTTGTGGGGTGTAGGCAAACAAACGGAAAAACGTCTCCATGAAGCGGGTTTTTATAAAATCGGTCAAATTGCGGCGCTAGGGGATGAGTCGAAACTGCGACCTGTAGCGGGCAATCAGGCCAAACGACTTTATGATCTGTCCCGAGGCATTGATGACCGGCCGGTAGAGTATGATCGCATGATTCATTCCATCGGCAATGAATTGACCTATGAAACAGACTTGACCGATGAAGCTGTCATTGACCGCGAATGGCACTATTTTGCCCATAAAGTGGCGAAGCGTTTACGACAGCAAGGCTTGAAGGGGCATACCGTTTCCATTAAGGTGCGTTTTAACGATTTTAAGACTATAAGCCGTCAAAAACGCATAGATATGCCTACTGACAACGAAGAAACACTATACCGTATAGGATTGATGTTGTATAATAAACTAAACATTGATAAACCGATTCGCCTTTTAGGGCTTACGGTCAGCGATTTTGCCGATGAATGGGGGCAGACATCTTTATTTGAGAGTGAAGTGTCACAGGATGAATTGGCAAAGACTGTAGATGACCTCGAAGAAAAATTCGGTGAAGGTATTGTTATGAAAGGGGCCCTTTGGGAGCGGTTGGCCCACCAAAAGAGAGAGGAAGAGAATAACGATGAAACACTTTAAATTGAAGTATGGCAATGGCGAGGTTGAATTTGATTTACCCACTCAAGAAGTAGTAGATGTTGTGGAAGGGGCGGACTACCCCGCTATTGAAGATATTCCGGCAGCGCTTCTTGAAGCTTTGGATAATCCAATCGGCACGGCGCCGTTAAAAGATATTGTGCAGCATGATGAAACGGTATGTATCGTTGTATCCGACATTACTCGTGCTTGGATTCGCTACGATGCTTACTTGCCGACTTTGCTTAATTATTTGAACGAAGCGGGTGTGCCGGATGAAAAGATTTTCCTTTTAATCGCATACGGTGCCCATCGTCTTCAATCGGATGCGGAATCTCGCTCCGAGTTTGGCGACGAAGTAGTAAATCGCGTTCGTATTGAACATAGTAGCGGTATCAATCCGGACAGTCATTTCCGTCATATCGGCGAAACCTCTCATGGTGTACCGATTGAAGTGAATGAACTCGCTTTGGATGCGGACCGTCTCATTTTGACGGGCGGTATCGTATACCATTTGATTGCCGGTTTTGGCGGCGGTCGTAAGGCTATTTTACCGGGCATTTCGTCCTATCAGACGATTCAAAAAAACCACAATCTTTGCTTGTCGGAAGAAATCGGCGGCGGTACGAAACCTGAAATCGTAAGCGGTAATATTACGAATAATATTATGCATGACGATCAGATGCAACATGGTCGTGCCGTAGAAGCGGATTTCCTCATTAATTCCGTAGCAAATACGGAAGGTAAATTAGCGAAATTCGTGGCCGGTCATTGGGAAGATGCATGGCTGGAAGGCACGAAATTAGTTAAACAGATTTACGGTGTACCGGTTAATGAATTGGCTGATTGCGTTATCGCTTCGGCGGGCGGTTATCCGAAAGATATTAACTTGTATCAAGGCGTTAAAACCCAGGTTAATGCAGTGCTTGCATGTAAACCGGGCGGCGTTGTTATCCTGCTTATGGAATTGCCGGATATTCACGAACCGGAAGAATTCCTCGGTTGGTTTGATACCCGCGATTTGAAAGAACGTGAAATTAAATTGCGTAACGGCTTTACCGTACCGGGCTTTATTGCGTTCCATTTAGGGGAAGATTTTCAGAAATATCGCCATATCTTGGTGACGAAACCGGAAAATAAAGAAATTTGTGACCGTGTGGGCATCGATGTAGTAACATCCATCGATGAAGCCATTGAGCTTGCGAACAAATTAATCGGCCGCGATGATTACACCGTAACGGTTATGCCGCTCGCCAGCAACACGGTGCCTTTATTGAATAAATAATTCCTGCAAAGGATTACTTTAATAGCGAATTAGGTTATAGCTTAACTGTTTAGATTGGTATTTTTAAGAAATTTGTTTTAATATAGAGATAGATTCACCGAATCCGGGGGCGTAGGGATGGCTTAAAAAGTCAGCACTCGATGATATAGATTTGCTTTTTACTGTTTTTAGCTTAATGTTTATTACCAAAGGTATAGGAAGATGGGAGCTGGAAGTATGCATAATCGTCATGGCATCATTGGTAAGTCTGTTATTGAATCGGTTCGTCGTTCGTTACAGAATAAGTATGCTGAGGATCGTCATATTCAGCAGTTAATTGAAGAGCTGGATAGCACCGAAGACCTAACATATGAAGAACTTCATATTACGCGTCAGGCTTATGAAGAAGTGAAAGCACGCTTATTTTATACGGCGTTATTGGACAGTTTATGGCAGGAAATCGATGAAACGCAAGACTTGTTAGAGCAGCTTCATATATATGATTCCTTGGAAGATGAATTTCAGACCCAAGGGGATGAACTAACCAGTGAAGAATTAAACATAGACGAAGTAGATTTGGCGGATGTAGATGTATCGGAAAGACCGGTTGCATTACGCCAAGCCGGTACGGTAGCGGCACGTCGTGAAGGCGCTGTAGCTACGCGTCAAGATGGCACAGTAGTGACCCGTCAGGATGGTTCCGTTGCGAATCGCCAAGATGGGGCGCTGGTAAATCGCCGTGACGGTTCGGTAGTACCGCGTCAAGATGGTACACTTGTGGCTGAACCGACGGCAGCTAAAACACAGGCAGTGGCAGCTGATGCCATTACTGATAGAGATATTCCGCAATCATCTTTAACACATAGTGTAAAAGCCGATGCGGATGACAATTTATTGGCAGGAACGAATGCTGTATTGAATGCGGGGGTGAGAACAGCCGATTCGGCGGCGTTTGCAGCTGAGGTGGATGATGACGAGGATGACGATCATAACGTATTCCCCACATCGGAAATCTTTTTGCAAGATATTTTGGACATGTTGAGCCAAAACTTGCCGGATGGCAAAGAGGGGACAATGACGCTTGAAGATTTGATGCTCCATACGGAGTGGAAAGAATTTAAAAAACTCGCTAAGCAGGCTAAAAAATCTATTAAAAAAGCCCATAAAGCAGCGAAAAAAGAAGCTAAGAAAGTCGCGAAAGAAGCTGAAAAAGCAGCTAAAGCGGCTGAAAAAGAAACAAAAAAAGCATTGAAAAAAGCGAAACACGCCAAAAAAGGCGTGCAAGAGCGCAGCGAAGAATGGTATCAAAATTTGGAAGAGTTGACTGATGATGTAGCTAACACCGCAGCTGACAAAACAAAAGAGATTTCCAAAGCAGCTGGCAGTGTAGCAACAGCAGTGCAGTCAAAAGTGAATGATGTCAAAGAAAGGGTGGAAAGTGAAATGTACACTAAAGAAGAACTCGCCAAGAATTTGAATCAAGCCACTGATGGCAAAGCAGAAGAAGTTGTTGAAAAAGTTTCCGACAAAGCTGAAGAATTGGCCGGTAAAGCTGAAGACTTGAAAGACCAAGCTGTTGATAAAGCTGAAGATTTAAAAGATCAAGCATCTGATAAAGTAGATGAATTAGCAGATAAAGCTGAAGATTTAAAAGACCAAGCAACTGATAAAGCAGAAGAGTTAAAAGATAAAGCGTCGGACAAAGTTGATGAACTATCCGACAAAGCAGCTGACTTGAAAGACCAAGCGTCTGATAAAGTAGATGAATTAGCCGATAAAGCTGCTGACTTAAAAGATCAAGCAGCCGATAAAGCTGAAGAACTTAAAGAACAGGCATCCGATAAAGTTGATGAGTTAGCCGATAAAGCAGCTGATTTGAAAGATCAAGCTGTTGATAAAGCGCAAGAGCTTAAAGAACAGGCATCTGATAAAGTTGATGAGTTAGCCGATAAAGCAGCCGATTTGAAAGATCAAGCTGCCGATAAAGCCGATGAATTGTCTGAACGAGCTCAAGAAGTTGCGGACAAAGTAGCCGATCATATTTCCGAAGTAGCGGATAATGTGAAAGAAAGCGCTCGCGGTGCGGCTCTGGGTGTATTGGACTTCATCGATGATGCCCTGCAAAAATTACATAGCAATTCGGATGACAAAAATCCAAAAAAATAAAACGCCTTGGTAAGAAATTACCGGACCTACACGAGACGACCAAGGCGGAAAAGAAAGCCTTGCTGACCGACAGTAAAGGTCGTTGTCAAGTGTGCGGCAATCATTGCCGACCGGTGAAAGAAAAATGCAAAAAACGACAACGCGCATTGGAGAAACTATTAAAGTAATTAATTAGCGGTATAGTTTCGCATAGCGAATGAAAATAGCCCCTTACAGCGATTGCTGTAAGGGGCTTGTTTTATGTGATTATTTAGAATCGCCGAAAATAGTAGGCGCCGGTCCCGGATCTTCGCCGTGAACCAAGCGTTCTTCCACGACATGAGAGCGGAAATAGTTAACCCACAAACGAATGGCCGGTACAATCATGGACTGTTCGTTCCAAATCATGCCGAGCACCCAGTTGATGCGGGGCTCGATAGGAATCGAAACCAACTGCTCCTTATTAAGACGTTCGCAGATTGTCTGTGGCAAAATAGCCGTGCCGAGACCGCTTTTTACAAGCTCCGTAATGAAGTCCCAGTTGTTGCTTTGCGCTACGATTTGCGGCACCACGCCGATTTCTTGAAAACGACCTAAGATGATATCGTATAACGAAAAGGACGGATGGAAGAACACAAGCGGTTCTTTGCGAATTTCGTGGAGTGTAACGGAGTCGTAATGGGCGAATGGTGAATCTGGTTGCATCACATAGTATAAAGGCTGGTGGTTAAAGATATAGGTTTGTGTATCCGGGTTGGTAAAGTCAGACACCGGCAAGGTAACGAATCCAACCTGTAATTGATTGTCCTGTACAAGCTGGGCGATTTGCGGTGAACCGTGTTCACTTACCTTTAACGAAATTTGCGGATAGGCGGCCATGAAGTCGCGAATAATCGGCGATAAGAAGGAAGAACCAATCATCGGCGGGATGCCGAGGATCAATTCGCCCGATTCCGTATCATTCGTGTGATGCATCTGGTGTTCAAGCACTTCAAATTGCCTCACTAAGGCTTCAATCTGCGGCAATACGGCGCACGCTTCATTGGTGAGCTCGATGCGATGCCCGCGACGGCGGAATAATTGCTTGTTCCATTCCCCTTCCAACAGGCGTACTGCTTTACTCAAAGATGGTTGGCTCACGTGTAAAGTTTGAGCTGCCTTGGTAAAACTTTTCTGGCGAGCTACTTCTACAAAATATTTCAAATGGGTAATATCCATATAATCCTCCTGCAATATAATCTCTATCTATTATAGCTAAAAAGAATACGGCCGTATAGGGAAAAAATATTATTTTTTTAAGAAAAAATGAGATACAATAAGTCATGACAAAGGGAATATCGAAAAATCCCTATACGAGTACACAATAAATACAACATTCGTTTATTGAATGAAGACACAATATATTGCAAAATAAAAATTAGTCGATATGTAGGAGGCGTTTGAGGATGAAACGTGTGGCGATTGTAGTAGGTCAGATTCTATTGCTCGCCTTGATTGGAGTGTTGGGAGGCTACTTGAAAGAGTGGTTGAACCTGCCATTACCGGGAACTTTGGTGGGCATGATTTTGTTATTTTTGTTGCTCTGCTCAGGTATCATCAAGCTTAACTGGGTGGAACAGGGAGCGGCCGTTTTAATCGGGGAACTCTTATTGTTCTTCATTCCGTCCGCTATAGGGGTTATTCAATATACACAATTATTCGGCAGTACGGGGGCTATGCTCTTGGGCGTTATCGTAACAAGTATTGTAACACTCTTGATTTCCGTTACGGTTATTACCTTGAGCGTCATGAAATTACGTAGAAAGGGGTACAAATTATGGTAAATTATTCACCGTTTCAGATGATTAGTATTCATATCATCGAATCGTTAGTGGGCACTGTAGTTTTGTATTTTTTTTTAAAAAATTATATGAACGGTCCGGCAAAAAACTCTATTTTACCCCATTGTTGGGCGTGCCGGTAGTTATCGGTTTGTTCCTCGTCACCATGAACATTCCGTACGAAGTATATCAGGAAGGCAGCCAATACATCACCATGATGTTGCAACCGGCCACCGTGGCCTTTGCGGTGCCTTTGTATAAATTCCGTGGCGTAGTAAAAGAATATTTTATTCCGCTCTTGGTTGTTATCGGCATGGGCTGTTCCGTTGCTTTTCTAGGCTCCATGGGCCTTGCCGAACTCATTGGACTTAGTCCTGAACTCGTTCACAGTATTGCACCGCGTTCCGTAACGACGCCGCTAGCCTTAGCTGCTTCTGATACAATGGGTGGCGATCCTACGATTACGGCCATTCTCGTAATTGCAACCGGCCTTATCGGTATGATTATGACCACCATGATGATTAAACGGGCTCATATTCACAACCGCTTGTTAAAAGGGATGCTTTACGGCATTTCGGCCCATGGTACGGGCACGGCCAAAGCCTATGAAGATGGCCCTAAAACCGGTGCCATTGCCTCTTTGGCCATGATTTTCATGGGCATCATGACAACGGTCATTGCTCCAATTGTAACAGCCGTATCGGCCGTTTTATAAGAAGCAAATCGGCAAGCCTTTACGGCTTGTAAACCATAAACCTTTTAATCCTTAAGCCTATAAAATCTAAAACTTAAAAACATAAGGTAGTTCTTTGATTGCTAGACCCAATCAGTTAACTATATACGTACTTAAACACTTACACAAAATTACGTACACTTAAGCGCCATCATTTGCGAGCTCATAGCTGAATCACGAACAGCTATGACTAGGAAGTGATGGCGTTTCTGTGTATTTTGCGATATACTGAATAAAAATATGGATATAATCAAATACGTGGTGTATTTGCAGTATTAAGAGTAGTTACGCTATTTTAAGTCGGTGTTTTGAAAAAAGAGAAATGAGGTTGAGTCGGCTATGGATGGGGCAACAGGATTGATTTTGGGCATGTCGTGGGGTGTGCTTTTGGGATTTATTGTGCTGGGGATTGGTGTAGGAGCCTTCGGGACACTCATAGGCGCCGGCGGAGGCTTAATTTTCGTGCCGGTTTTCTTATATCTATTTACCGACTGGTCGCCGGCCATGGTAGTCGGTACCTCGCTCACCATTGTTATGTTCAATGCTATGTCCGCTTCGACCGCGTTTATTAAGCAGAAAAAAATACTCTATAGTGCGGCTATCTGGTTTACGCTAGCTACGATTCCCGGATCCTACCTTGGCGCTGTCGCGTCGGAAGGCTTCGACATATCCATGCTAAAATTTTGGTTTGGTTTATTCCTACTCTGCATGTCGTCCTTTATCGGTTATAAAAACTGGACGAAGGGACAGCGTAAGGAAGAGTCTTTGCAGCTCCATGAATTGACGTACAGTAAAACTATCGGCTGCTTAATCAGCGTGGTAGTTGGCTTTATTTCCAGTGTTTTCGGTATCGGCGGCGGTCTCATTCACGTGGCGGCGTTGGTGTATATTTTGGGCTTCCCAACCCATGTGGCAACGGCTACGAGCCAGTTTATATTATTCTTATCCACAATTACAGGTGTAGTCACACATTATTTCCTGGGGCATATTCAATGGAATATCGCCATTGCCTGCGGCATCGGTGCCGTCATTGGGGCGCAGCTAGGGGCGGCCATTGCGAAACGTCTTAAAGCTACCAGCATTCTTATGGTGTTCTCCTTGGGGGTAGGGATTCTGGCATTGCGGTTGACTTGGACGTCGGGAATGTTGTGGTAAGATTATCGGCAATTAGTGAATTACAATTGAATATTGATGACATCTATGATAGGAACCGTTACAAGGCAAGTCTAATTGCATTGGGCGGTTCTTTTTTGTTGGAAAACAAGATACTTACTAAAATTTTATCAATAGATTATCGAAAAAATTTAATGACTATTAATATAGTAGTTATAATTTGAGTTTGCTACAACTTTATAGAAAAAATGAAGTGTTATTACTGTGTTTTTTAAAACAGTTTCTATAATATCAATTTTTATATTAAGTAAAGATATTAACTGAACTAATAGCTATATTGACCCAATATGATAAAAATGTTAGCATTTAATCATAAAGTGAAGTACAGATGAATTTGAAGGGGATATAATTCAAGTTCATCGAATATTAAAAGTGTTAGGTAGTATAAGGGTTTGAGAGGTGTATGGTATGGAAACTAAGAAGTATGGTCGTCATCGAGTGGTTAAAGCTTCTTTGAGTAGTGCAGTCTTATTGAGTTTGTTGTTAGGCGGACAGGTTTTTGCGGCAGATAATATCATTGTAGATAGCGGTACAGCTACGGGGACAACGAATACCGTAACTGATGACAAAACGGCTCGTGTCGTGGGGACGGAAAATACTGTAACCGGCAGTGAAGATGCCAATGTTATTGGGGATACTAATACGGTTGAAGACACCAATGGTGTCAATATTGTAGGTAATGATAATAAGGTCACAAAGAGCTACCCATATGATGGCGGGACAAGATATGAAGCGAGCCTTGATACGCGTATTTTTGGTAATAACAACGAAGTACGGGGCAGTCGAAAACAACATGTCATCGGCGATAATAACAAGATAATTGCTCGAGATGTCGGTACCGTTACCGACTATAGTCATCCGGAAGGCCGTGAACCTAATATTTCCGACTTAACTATTGGTCGTGGCAATGTGATTACCGGTAACGATACGTATCGCAATGAATGGGACGCCTTAACGGTTATCGGTAATAATAATGATATCAGAGGTACGGCTGCCGGGATTGTTATTGGGGATAATCGAAACAATACGGAACTTACAGATTTTATTATTATCGGCTCCTTATCTCCTGATGAAAAGAACTCGGATGACAATGATATTCGGGCAAGAAATATGGTTGTCATCGGCTATCATACCTTTGGCAGCGATGGCAGTATGGCAATCGGGAGCAGAGTTAAGACCTTAGGGCCTGCAAGTGCAGCTGTGGGAATTCGTTCGACCGTTGAGGGAACCACTTATTATGCGACTCTCTATGGTATCGATAACAAAATCAGTACCGAAAGTGACACTGGACTTGGTGCATCAATAGCACCCGGCGCTTTTGGCATGTTAAATAAGGTGGATTCCTCCTTTAACTCCATGGTCTTTGGTACCGGCAACCGTGTGACCAATGCCTTCGGTAATATAAACGAAGGCATTGAAGGCGGTTTTTTGAGTGGTCGTATGGGCGAGCTTCTCTATCATGGCGGTGATGATATTGGATATAAGGAGCATTTTTCTGAAATTATGGGTGATTATGCTACGCTTAACGGCGGGTCCGTCTTTGCCATGGGGAACGGAAACGTATCGGATTATGCAAGACGTTCCTCTATTTTTGGGACGGGCAACACTTTAAATGGTACCGAAGCTGCAGCTAGTGATTATAATATGCTTACCGGCTATCAAAATAAAGCCACTAATGTGAATCATGTCTCTGTCATGGGGACCGGCAATAAGCTTAGCGATGCGACAACGGATGTTGTCATCGGTGATTATCATACTTTATCGGGCAGCAAAAATAACGTCATTCTTGGAACGATGGGGACGACCGATAGCTATGAAGAACAGACATATACTCCTCAGAGTTACGCTCATACGACAGGAGAGCTTCAGTGGACCGGAGATACGCTGCACTATGTGGTAAAGGTGCAAAAACCGTTACGTGAACATACGGAGAATATCAGCAACGCTGTTATGCTCGGCTATAATACGGACGTACAACATGATGGCGGAGTGGCTATCGGCAGTAACTCTGTAGCTTCAGTTGATAAAGGGGCTTTTGGCTATAATCCGATTACAGGTAAAGCTTTTGAAAATGAAGCGGCTATTGTTGCCTATGCCGGCAAAGAAGCTCGATTTGCTGAATTAAATAGCAGTATCCCTGAATTGGAATCAGCTCTTTCAACGGCAAAAGCTGATTATGATACCAAGGTCTCCGATTATCTGGCGAAGAATGCCGATTATGTTCAGGCTGTACATGCTTATAACAATATTGACCATGACTCGGACCAGGGGCAAAAAATTAAAGAACAGATGGATGCGGCTAAAACGGCAAATGATGAAGCCAGAGCCGCTATGAATACGTCCGAAACAGCCATGAATGACGCCAATAAAGCTTATACGGCAGCTGTATCGGAAAAAACTCAGATTACATCCGCTTGGCAGTCCGGAGCGGCGGCTGTTTCCGTTGGTGATAGTGAAACCGGTTTAACTCGTCAAATTACTAATGTAGCAGCCGGTACAGAAGATACAGACGCGGTTAACGTGGCTCAATTAAAGAGTATTGCGACGAAGGTTGATGCAAATTCCGTCCACTACTTCTCTACCAATAGCTCTAAAACAGATGTGGGAACGAACTACGCAAATGACGGAGCAACCGGCACAGATAGTATTGTTATCGGTATTTCATCCAAGTCAGACGGCAATAACAGTGTTGTTTTAGGGAATAATACGACCGTTACGGGTGTTAAAAACGGCAGAAATAATAGCATTGTTGTTGGAAACAGCATCGAAGCTGACGGCACTCATAACGCCATTTTTGCAACGGATTACAATAACGGCGACAATAAATTGACTAAAGTATACGGTGAGCAGAATACCGTTCTCGGTGTGGGCAACTTAGTCGGTTATACGGCAGTACGAAATGGCAATAGTTGGGATTATACAAAGAATAAATCCGGCAGTGATCAGAATGTGGCTGTTGGGTTAACGAATACCGTGAGTGGCGGCAGCGTTGTCATCGGTACCAATTCTGTGGTACAAGCGTTAGGTACATCCATCGGCCACGGAAATAATATTTTAGGGGACCTGTATACCGGCGGACAATGGCGCGTGGCGGTAGGTAACTATATAACTGCTAAAGGTGACAAAGCCGTGGCTATCGGTAATGGCGTTAATGTCGACGCCTGGGGTGGTATTGGTATTGGTGCTAACGGTCCAATTGGGGGGAATAGAACGATAGTTACCGGAAAAAATGCT
Organism: Veillonella sp.; assembly: GCF_015058545.1. Lineage (GTDB taxonomy): Bacteria > Bacillota > Negativicutes > Veillonellales > Veillonellaceae > Veillonella_A. Next base: position 13,753 of record NZ_SVCB01000108.1, on the reverse strand, counting down.
ATGGCTATCGGATCTCTAGCTCAAGCTACAGATGAAAATGCCCTTGCATTAGGGTTCAAAAGTGTGGTAACCGGGAAGAATGCAACGGCTATCGGTGCCAATACGAAGGCTTCTGTAACAAAAGGCGTTGCCTTGGGAGCTGATTCGGTAGCCGATACTGCAGCCGGTATAGTAGGTTATGACCCGTCTACGAATGCCGCTTCCACAGATACGACAAGTACGTGGAAAGCAACGCGGGCAGCCGTATCCGTTGGTGGTGGTACGAGTAGTTATACCCGCCAAATTACCAATGTAGCGGCCGGTTTTGCTGATACGGATGCGGTCAATGTAGCTCAGTTGAAGAAAGTTCAGACACAACTTGATGCTAATTCCGTTCACTACTTCTCTACCAAGAGCTCTCAAACCGGCTCCAGTACGAACTACTTAAACGACGGTGCCACCGGTACGGACAGTATTGTCATCGGCATTTCTTCTAAGTCGAGCGGGAATAACAGTACCGTTTTAGGCAATAACGTTAACGTAGTAGGAAATAAGAATAAATTTAACAGCAGCATCGTCGTCGGTCAGAATATCGATGTTGATGGCACTCATAATGCCGTTTTTGCTACGGATTACGAAAATGGCGATTATAAAACGACTAAAGTATTTGGTGAGCAAAATACAGTTCTCGGTGTGGGAAACTTAGTCGGCTATACGGCAGTTCAAAATGGTAATGAATGGACGTATACCAAGAATGACTATGGTTCCGATCAGAACGTTGCGGTAGGTTTATTGAATACGGTAAGTGGCGGCAGTATTGCCGTTGGCACAAGTTCTCATGTAGCTACTTTAGGGACATCTTTTGGTCATGGGAATACGATTGAAGGGAGTATGACAGAAGGCGGTCAATTGCGTATTGCTTTGGGAAACTATTTGACTGTTAAAGGTGAAATGGGCTTAGCGGTGGGTAACTCTGCTAAGGTTGATGGCGATTGGGCTATTGCGATTGGTAATAATAATCATGATGAGACAACGACAACGGCTCAAGGTGCATATGCAATTGCGCTTGGTACTAATGCGAAAGCTACGAATACTTCGGCACTGGCATTGGGAACCAGCAGTGCGGTAAGCGGATTTTATGCTACTGCCTTAGGTACTGCATCTAAAGCCATAGTTACCCAAGGGGTTGCTTTAGGTTCCTTTAGTACGTCTGATAGAGCCAGTGGGGCCTTCGGTTATGATCCACTGACTAAAAAAGAATCTACAAGTAACGCAGCTGCTTGGAAGTCAGTACTAGGCGCCGTATCAGTTGGGGGACAAGTTAACTATAGTGACGGTACTATCGTTCAAGCAACTCGTCAAATCACTAACGTAGCCGCTGGCTCTGCGGATACTGATGCGGTTAACGTAGCTCAGTTAAAAAAGGTTCAACAGTCTATTTCTGATGCTGTTAAAGAAGGTAAGACGACCATTGAAGCGGGCGATAATATTATCGTTGCACCTGGTTCTACTGAAAACAGCTACAAGATTACCGCTAAAGATACGACACTTAAAGACTCTGATAGTGCTCTCAAACTTGACGGCAATAAGTTGAAATTGGAAATTGAAGATACAGCCGGTAATAAGGTAAGCGGTAGTGTTGAGTTAGATCAAATCGGTTCTGCCATTGATACGAAGAATACCATTGCCAATGCTGATGGTGATACTTCCATTATTATTGACAGCACTGAAAAGAATAATATTGGCGGAACTAATTACAAAATCAAAGTAAACACTGACGGTAAAGTTGAATCCGGCAACAAAGGCATTGTGACAGGTGATACGGTATATAATGAAACCCGTGTTGCTAAAGACGGTGCTTACGTCAAACAGGCTAATTCCGCCGCTGAAAACCTATCTGTTTTAGACAGCCAAGTTAAAACGAATACGGACAGTATCACTAACATTAATAGCAATGTTATTAACTTGAACAGCCAAGTTAATAAGCTGGATTCTCGTATTAATCGTGTCGGTGCCGGTGCAGCCGCTTTGGCAGCTTTGTATCCGCAAGATTACGATCCAAGTGCTAAATGGGATTTTGCAGCCAGTTACGGTAACTACAAATCTGCTAATGCCGTAGCTATCGGTGCGTTCTATCGTCCGACAAATGACTTGTTATTCTCCATCGGAACCAGTATGGGTGGCGGTGAAAACATGTTTAATGCCGGCGTCAGTGTTAAATTCGGTAGCAGTAATGAATACTCGAATTACTCGAAATCTGCTTTAGCCGAAGTTGTATCTGAACAGTCTAAGCAATTAGCAAACCAGAATTCTACCATTGAAGAATTACGGGCTCAGGTTCAACAACAAGCTCAGGAAAATGCCGAATTACGTACGCAAGTTCAGGAAATTATGCGCCAGTTGGCTAATAAATAGTTGAACTAAACCGCTGCTATCAATTTCTAATATGGTAGCTGTGTGACATCGTTAAATTGGCTCCTCTTTAATTAAATAAAGACGGGATTGTTCCGAGGTAATTTACCTTGGAATAATCCCGTTTTACTTTATAAGTCTATACGTCCTATCGCCGTTAAGGCCTTGTCCGTATATAGAATCTTTTATTCAATTTTATGTTTAGATTGCCATATTTACACGGCCATCCCCTTGGCGTAGTTTTCATACAATTCCTTGTAATAACCACCACGCTCTAAGAGTTCGTGATGAGTACCCTGCTCGACGATTTGCCCGTTGTTTACGACGAGCAATAAATCGGCGTCGCGAATGGTCGATAAACGATGGGCAATGACGATACCGGTACGGCCTTTTAAGAGTTGGTTCATAGCTTTTTGCACTTCTACTTCCGTACGCGTATCTACGTTGGCGGTGGCTTCGTCGAGTACGAGAATGCTTGGGTTAACCAAAAAGGCACGAGCAATAGTCAACAACTGACGTTGACCTTGCGATAGGTCATCGGCACCGTTTTTAAGAATCGTATCATAGCCCTGGGGTAAAGTGCGGATAAAATGATCTGCCATGGCCAGTTTCGCCACATGGATAATTTCTTCCCGCGTTGCATCCGGCTTACCGTAAGCGATGTTTTCGGCAATGGTGCCTGTAAAAATCCACGTGTCTTGCAATACCATGCCGATTTGACGATGCAAGGCTTCGCGGCTTAGTTCGCGAATATCGGTACCGTGAATGGTAATAGTACCGCCGGAGATTTCGTAAAAACGCATGAGCAGGTTAATAATTGTGGTTTTGCCGGCCCCCGTAGGGCCTACAATAGCTACGACGTGGCCGCTGGGGATTTCAAAGTTTACATCCGTCATGAGCGGTTTATCTTCGCTGTAACCGAAGTTTACATGCCGAAACTCAATGGCATTAGTACTTGATGCGGCGCCCGCCATAGAGTTTGGCACTTCTTGTAAGGTTCCTGAGTCATCCTCCATCGGTGCGTCCAGAATTTCATAAATACGACCTAAGGCGGCGTGTGTTTCTTGGAATCGGGTTAAGATGTAGGAACTTCGCGAAATCGGGTCGGATACTTGTGTTACGTAGAGGAAAAAGGCTTGGATGTCGCCGAGGGTGATATAGCCGCGCAACACGAAGAGACCGCCTTGGATGGCAACGAGAACGTAGCCAATTTGGTTGATGAAGTTAACCAACGGCATGATGAGCTGCCCCATAAAACCGGATTGTCGTTCACGCGTAAAGAGACGTGTATTTAAATCCGTCATGTGGTCGGTGGAGACTTTTTCAAGACCAAAAGACTGTATGATTTGCTTGCCTGAAATTAATTCTTCAATGCCGCCGTTCACAGCACCTAAAGCCTCTTGATTGCGCAGGTAGATAGTGCGCGCTTTTTTAGACGTAAAGGTTAAGCCGAGAACGCCGACGATGATAACGCCGAGGATAATAGCGGCTAAGCTTGGGCTAATCCAAATCATCATGGACACAGCTCCGACGATACCGATAAAGGATGAGATGAGCCCCGGAATACCTTCGCGGAGCGTTTCGCCGACGGAATCAAGGTCACTGGTGAGACGGCTAAGCATATCCCCACGATTGTGTTGGTTGAAATACGACATTGGCAGATGATGAATCTGATGGCTTACACGACTGCGTAAGGCCAATACCATGTGTTGCGCACTGCCGGCGATGATAAATTCACTAATGTATGTGAATACGGCGTGGCAGCTGTAAAAAATGATGAGTAGAAGGACTGTATCAATTGTACCGTCTAAAATGGCGTTGATTTCACGGTGCTGTTCGAGGCCCTGAACGATGGCATCGACAATGTCGCCTAAGAGGCGCGGGGCGATAATTTCAAAGCTAGCGGCTAAGATTAATGCTATGGTTAGAAAACCGAGGCGCCACCACTGACTGCGTGAGTCCAGGAGGAATCGTTTGACCAGTTTCATAGTGCCACCTCCTGTGATGTTACAATCTGCTGATAGATTGGGCAATGAGCTAAGAGTTCTTCGTGCGTGCCTACGCCCATCGATTCACCTTGGTTGATGACCAGGATTTTATCGGCTTTTTGGGCGGCGCTGACCTTCTGCTCAATAGATATGAATGCACGGCCGGATGTAAGGCCGGCGCTGTTGCCACGGTTATTGCCCTTGTCAGTTCTAGTGCTATTGCCGTTGCTAATCTCCTCGGCTACGGCTTTCCGTACTTGTTGTTCCGTAATGCCGTCTAAGGCAGAAAAGCTGTCGTCAAAAATTAAAAGACGCGGTTTGCGGATTAAGGCACGGGCCATGGCCAAGCGTTGCCGTTGACCGCCGGACAGATTAGTACCGCCTTGCGCCAGTTCATGTTCATACCCGTCTTCAAAACGACTGATAAATTCATGGGCGCCCGCTAATTTTGCCGCTTCTTCAATATCTTCACGTGTCAGCGGTGCATTCGAGGCTTGGCTTTTGCCAAATTCTAAATTCATGGCAATGGTACCGGTGAAAAGATAGGCTTTTTGCGGTACATAGCCGATTTGTGAGCGAACCTGTTCAATAGGTTGTTTAAAAATAGAGCGACCGTTGAAGAGAATATCGCCACACTCGATGGGATACAGGCCCAAAATAAGCTTGGCCAAGGTACTTTTGCCGGAACCGATATCGCCCATGATAGCTAGGGTTTCACCGGCGTTGAGGGTGAAGGAAATATCTTTTAAGGCCGCTTCCTCCGCATCGTCATAGCGGAAGGTAACATTGCGGAACTCTAATAACGGTACATTGCCGCCTTTAGTAAATGGCGTGCTCAATTCAGAATTTGCGTATGATGTGCTGACTTCAGAATTCGCGCATGATGTGCTGATTTCAGAATTCGCGCATGGCATGCCGGATGCAGTGTTTGAAGTTACCGCTTTTGTGCTTGCCATGTCAGTGGTTTTTTCAGAATGGACCAATAGTTCACGAATACGTCGATAGCAAATAATGGCTTCCGGCACGTCGAGAAGCACGAATACAGCCATAATGAGGTTCATCAAAATGAGGGTGGCGTACTCGATGATGGCCATAATATCACCGATTTGGAGCACACCGGAGTCAATCTGATAGCCGCCAAGCCAGAGGATAACCACGGTGCTCATGTTGAAAATAATGAGGATACTGGGCAGTCCGATGGCGTAGGTGCGGGCCAGACGAGTTTCCTTGTTGGATAATTCCGTGAACATGCCGATTTCAGCAGTTTTTTCATCGTCCGTGCGATTAAAAGCACGAATCACGGACATGCCGATAATATGGTCGCGCACGAGGTCGGTCAGTTTATCTAATTGTTGCTGAACGGCCATGACGATAGGGAGGGCCTGTTTTTGAATGCTTATCATGAGCACTACCATGATGACCATGAGGCTCAAAATGATGAGCCCCATTTCGAAGCTTTTGTAAAAAGTGAGCCCTAAGCCTACGATAATCATGAGCGGCATGGGGAGAATCATATTGATGCCTTCGGCGAGGACGGACTGTATTTTTTCCACATCACGGGTGGCACGCATGAGCAAGGTGCCGGTGCCGTATTTTGAAAAATCCGACAGAGAAAAATCTTGCAGCGCCTGTACCAGTTGCTGACGTAGGTTGAGGCTGACGCGTGACGCAATATGGGCGGCCAAGTATACGGCACTTAATGAGCCGATGACGGTCACCAAAGAGGCGGCGAGCATGGCAACGCTGAGGCGACTGATGGCGTCCAAGTCGCCTTGTAAAACGCCTTCATTAATGATGCTGGCCGTTAAGGTTGGCACGGTGAGCGCACTGACTACATGGATTAAGGAGAGTAGGCAGGCGCTTAAAAAAGCCCATTTTACGGGGCTTAAATAAGTTGTGATAAATTTCATAGTATCGTTCTTTGGGTAATTATCTTACAATTTTTACCGTATGACCGTTAGTATGGATATTGCTGTTGGTTGAATCGCCGTTGTTAAGTTCCGTCAAATAGGAATCGGCGGTTACATTCCACACAGAATCTTTGCTAAGGCTTAAAGAAGCCTGTTTAGCGCTGTTGTTCGGATTGAAGGCACCGGTAAATGCGGAGTTTTGCGAAAGCTTAATGTCCAGCTTGCTGCCGCGGTCAGCTAGGATATCGCCGTTAATGGCCTGTTGGGCAGCCTGTAATCGTACTTGGCTGTTAGTGTTGCCGGTGCTGTTGATAGCCGCCGCTACACGATTTAGGTCAGATGTATCGCCCGTACCGGATAGTACCTGCAAGAATGGAGCGCGGCTTGGTTGGCTGATAGTATTGCCTTGGAGTTTTATTTGGGCTTTAGTACCGAGAATGGTAAAAAGCGGCGTAGAGCCCGTTTCGGTGAGGCGGCTTTGGTTAATGGTGAGCTTGGTCGTCCCTTTTTCAGCGGTGCCTAAATCGGTTTGATATAGATAAAAACCATCGGCTCCTTTTAGCTGTGAATTGGTAAATGTCACGTCCGTATTGCCTTCCAAAAGTCCGAATGTGCCATTCGATGCTTCACCGTTAATAGCATTCAATTTCATCGTGCCGGTAGAACTGATGAGGGGGCTGTTTTGGCCGTAAGTGCGAAGGGTGACGCCATCAGCAGTGAGGCTACTGTCGACTTTCGTTGCGGTGGCGAGGGCCGGACTTTGAGAACCGTAGGTACTGATATTACTCTGCTTTAGAGAAATTTCGGCACCATAAGCAGCACCGATGCCTTGGGATACGCGGTTATTCGTGCGAATCGTCAAATCCTTAGCGGTAATTTTTACTTTCTTACCGCTACCAACGATACCGGAAGCACCGTCGCCGTTTGTAGTGATAGTGCTGTTTTCAATCGTGGCTTGACTATATGGTGCCACTAGAAGAGCGGCGTTTTGACCACGCCACAGGCTGAGACCTTCACTGTCGCTGTGGCCGGTTTTGATGAGCTCAGCTTTTTTCACTTTGGCTTTGCCGGTTTTCTGTACTAAAATTACATTTTGATTATTCTGGTTGTTGTTGAGAGAATTTTTAAAAGTCTTTGAGCCATTCGCTACTTTGGTGGCTTTAAACTTGTAGTTGTTGTCCACTTTTTTGCCTTTTTTCACGGCATCATCGGAATCGCTTACGAGCCCCAGTAATTTGCCGGCCGCTTTAATCGGATTAAGTGACGGTAACGAGAAAGACGGGATGATTTTGGCGGCGATATAGGCACTAACCGGATCCGCTGCATGTACGGAATTGAGCGGATAGGCTGATGCGGATACGGCTAAGGTAATCGTCATTATAGCGGCAATAGCTTTACGTTTATGATTTTTATGGGCAGTGCCGGAAGTATTGGCGGTATTTGATGAGTTTGTATTTATTTGATTTTTATTTGTGTATTTCATAGAACTCCTCAGATGCGTTTAATTCGTTTATTAAACTCGAGTAAATTTCATATAATAATTATAAATTTCGATATATTAATTATAGCCTGTTTTAGCTGAGAGTACAAAGAAAACTTTGATGAAGTAAATAGGAGGATTATAGGATTTACGGTACGTTTCAGCGGAAAGTTGGGGGAAGGGCTTGATTTGTTGGACAAAACACGGTAATATATTAAGGTAATAGTTTAATTTGGAGAGGTGTCCGAGTGGTTTAAGGAGCTGGTCTTGAAAACCAGTGACTCCGCAAGGGGCCGTGGGTTCGAATCCCACCCTCTCCGCCATGAGAAAATATAAATCCCTTATAGAGCTAAATAGTAGTTCTATAAGGGATTTTGTGTTAATGGGGGATGTAATCCTACTTTCTGATTGATTTGAATATAAAGAACATATATTAGCATTTAGTAATACATGCTTTGGACTACTTTAATCATAGTCCCTAAGATTTTTTCTTAATAGGTTTAAAGGCGCCTATTTGTTTATATCCGGGCAATTGATATGAACATTAAGACGCCTCTTTTATAAAAACCTATAGTATGTTAGAATAAAGGTAGTTAATTCAATTAAAAACTCTGTTTTTAGCCGTTTAGTACGCCAATACTAGACGGTTTTTTCTTTTTCTTAGCGTAGTCAATTGTATATATGAGACCTCCTTTTTCAAAAAATCCCTTATTATTACTGACATTCTTTTAAATACGTTTGCTCTAATATCATCTCCTTCTTTCTAAAATTTAGAAAATCCTTTAAAATGTAACTAGTTATAATAGCCTTTCTATAATCATTTCGGCTATAATTGGATTATAACATACTTTATGATAATTGTCGATTTAGAATTGATTTTATATAAAAAGTAATTTGAAATAGATTTTTGGAGATAGGGAGATTAATAAATGTTTATATGTAAGCTAAGCAAAATTTTAAAAGAGCAGAATCTGAAAAAGACATCATTTGCTTTGGATAATGGCTTTCCCAAAACTTTTATTGAAAACTTGGTAAGCAATAAGTTCCGAGATATTAATATGGAATCATTGGAACGGGTTATGCAGATTTTGGATATAACCAGGCTCGAGGATATTTTAATCTACGTTCCCTATGAAATAGAGATTGGAGATACCTATGATTCCAAGCCACAGGAAGAAAGTTATGTATTGGGCTTTAAGGATATTTCTATTGATGTAATTTTAAAAAATAAGGAGGGCGCTAAGACGCTTACAACATTGATTCGGATTCCTCATGGCGAGATGCGCAGTAATGTTATGCTCCTTTCTATTGGTAGTATTGAGGATATTGTAGAACGGGATAAGTGGCTAGACTTCTTTAATGAGTATGATCCTTACTTTTTATATTATGTATTGGCGAGAGTGGCCGAGCAGGCGCGAAAAGAATTTAAAATTAAAAATTTTGTCACGTCGAATAGCTTACAAATTGATAAAAAATAGGTGAGAAACTAAACACCCCTACAGATTTAGGTTTGCAGGGGTGTTTAATTTAATTGAGTTAAATTTAATTGTAGTTAGGAAAACGTCGCAATCTATCTTGCAGATAATTTTGGTATAAGGTTTCAGTCATTGTCTGTGCTGAAACCGGGAATTCGTGAGCCCCAAACCGGCAAACCGGCATGATGCCCATGAGGGAATTGGTAATAAAACACTCATCGAAGGAGCCGATTTCATCAGGCATGATGGTCTTTTCAATTACATCATAGCGCTGGCAGAGGTAGGCCCGGACGATGCCCGGCAAGAGACCGGCCGTAACAGGCGGTGTATAGAGTTGGTCGTTTTTTATAAAAAAGAGATTACTCACGGCGCCCTCCGTAAGTTCGCCGCGACTGTTACAGAAAATCGGCTCGTCGATGCCCGCCTTAGCAGCTTGTCGCTTGGCTAAGATGGAGTCACCGTAATTAAAGGTTTTATGGTAGACAAAAGGGGATGATTCGTTACGGCGAATGTCGGACATGGCGAGGACAAAACCCGGACGAGACGGTAAATTTTCGTAAGGATTAGGACGGGATGTGAAGCTTAGATTGTTAGCGGATGCTAAGATTTTGACAACGCCCATGCGGGCTCCGTTTTGTTCGAGGTAGGCTTGAAGTTGCTTTTTCCAATCGTCGGGAAGCGTGATGCCAAGCCAGTCGAGTGTGCGGCGTAGGCGCGCTTCGTGGGCTTCTAACCAAATTGGCTGATTGTTTACGAGGGCTATGGTTTCGAAGGCGCCAAGGCCAAACTGATAGCCGTCATCAAAGGTAAGATTCATAGTCAAAGGTTTCTCCTTTCAAGGCACTGAGTAAGGCCTTTGCCTTTTGCCATATTTCTTCATACTCGAAATTTTTATCCGATTCGGCCGTAATGCCACCACCGACACCGATGTAGTATGTATTATCTTGGTGAACGGCCGTGCGGATGACGATGTTGAGGTCACAGTTGCCGTCGAGGGATAAGTAACCGATGGTGCCGGTGTAGAGTTGGCGGCGACTCGATTCCAGTTCGTCGATAATCTCCATGGACCGCCTTTTCGGAGCACCTGTAATGGAGCCACCTGGGAAAAGTGCCGATAGGGCGTCTATGGCTGTCTGATTCGGTTTGAGCGTGCCAATCACGTTGGCAATTAAATGGAAGACTGTGGCATACTCTTCTACCGCAAAGAGGTCGGGTACGGTAACACTGCCGGGCTGGCAGATTTTATTGAGGTCATTCCGCTCCAGATCCACAATCATCAAGAGTTCGCTTTGGTCTTTTTGCGATTCTGCCAGTTCTTTACGAAGGGCCGCATCTTCTTCGGCTGTCTTGCCGCGTCGGCGAGTTCCTTTGATCGGACGGGTTTCAATTTTTTTGCCGTTGATGCGAAGCAATCGTTCCATGGAAGCACTGATTATCTGATAGGATCCATATTGTAAGTAGGCTCCAAATGGGGATAGATTGTCACGGCGTAGTCGTGAGAAAAAGGTGTACGGCGGGCAGGAGCAATCGACGGTTAAGGTGCCGGTAAAATTGGTAACATAGACGTGGCCGGCTATAAGGTAGTCCATCAATTTATGAAGGGCCTGAGCATATTCATCCGATGTACTGTCCGGATGAATCGCCAAGGGATAAGTTTCTGCCGGTGATTGTGACTTGAAGTTAGCCATCTTCGCGGCGATAAGGTCCTCCATCTTTTTCAAAAGAACGGGAGCCGGTTCGGTATGACCGTTAGCGATGAACCAAAGGGACTGCTCTTTTAAATCTTCGATGATAAAAAAGTCGTAAAAAATCCATTTCATGTCGGCCATGTCAACTTTCGCTTTGTGCCGCGAGGTAAGGCCCATCTCTTGCATGCCGTAATCATAGGTAACATAGCCGATGGCGCCATCAGTCAATGGCAGTTCGGTAGGATTTTCACGGTGGTGTTGCTGCAGATAGGCCTTGAGGTATTCTTCCGGCTTTCCTTCGTGAGGGTTGCCATCGACGTAGAAGTGCCCGTTTTCAACTTTTACCTCGTGATAAGGTACGAGACTGATGATAGAATATTGGCCGAGGTTGTTTTCTAAGGATGAGTCGAGAAAGGCAGCATTCTTTTCATCGGCAAAGAGGGCAAAAATCTGGCTGGCCGTATAGGGAAGTGATGAGCGACGAATTGTTTGTTCGCTTATGGTCTTGGGCATGCTATTAATTACGCTTTCAATTTTGGCTTCAGACATGGGCGTGGGCTCCTTTTTCAGCATATTGGCAAAAAGCTTGGATTAATTCAGAGCCGTATTCTGACAATAAGGCTTCAGGGTGAAATTGCAGGCCAAAGAGCGGCAGTTTTTGATGGGACATAGCCATGAGTGCACCGTCGTCACTGACAGCATCCACACGATAGTCAGGCGGCAATGTATCTTGTTGGACAACTAATGAATGGTAGCGGGTTACGTCAAAGGTTTTAGGTAAATCCTTGAATAAACCGTGTCCTTCATGGTGAATGGCAGTTACTTTGCCGTGCATCGGCTTTTGACCGCGGCTCACAGTGGCGCCGGCAGTGTAGGCTAGAATTTGCATCCCAAGACAAACGCCGAGGATGGGCAGCTTGTCTTTGAATTCTTGTACGATAGCTAGTGACTGTAGGGCATCGGCGGGTCCTTTGGGGCCGGGCGAGATGATGATGCCGTCAGGATTCATGGCGGTAATTTCCTTTAAATCAATGCTGTCACAAGGGCGAACGTCTACATGGCGGCCTGTTTCGGCTACCAAGTTAGCCAGGTTATAGGTGAACGAATCGTAATTGTCGACGATGAGATACATAATACCTCCTTAAACGCAAAAAAAGGACAACGACGGCAGCATAATACTGCACAGTCGTTATCCTTAAAGGTCCGTAATCTGTACGTAGGGAACATTCTTTGTTATTAGTATATCATAGTTTTGAGTGTACTATAAAATATAACTATTGGCAATAAATTGACAATGGATTTCTTTAGGTAATGGGTAAAAAATAAAATAAAAAAGCCCCTACAAACCGGGTTTGTAGGGGGTGTAATCTAACTGGCGGAGGATTAGGGATTCGAACCCTAGCGACGGTAACCCGCCCTAACGATTTAGCAAACCGTCCTCTTCAGCCTCTTGAGTAATCCTCCATATCTAATTACTAAAATATCATATCATTAGTAGAAGGCACTTGTCAAGATTTTGTAAATATTCCTTGTAAATTTTATTATACACCCTTGGCATCGGGATCCCAGATAAATTTATGGATTTGAAGCTGAATGCGTATTTGCTGTAAGTTATTGTTGAGCAAATAGTCCACGATTTCCTTCGGATCGATTTTGCCGAAAACAGGGGATACGAAGATATGGCCTTTCGGCTTTTTGGTGAGCACGATTTCTTTCATGCGCTGTAAATCGCCGTAGGAGCTAACCACGAATTTTAACACGTCTTTCTCCGTCATGGCTTCGCATAGCTGAGGGTTCATGGACTCTTCCGCACTCGAATCGGGACATTTGTAATCGTAGGTGTAGAATACATTATCTCGTTGGAATGGTGCGATAATGCTGCCATTTGTTTCGATGTTGAACTCATAAGGTCCGAACGGTGTTGTTTCACGGCTCAAGATGTCGATGAGCTGCTCTACTTCGTCGGCTTGTAACAAAGGTTCCCCGCCGGTGATGGTGATGTAGCGGTTGCCCATTTGGCGTAAAGCATCCGCTACGTCTTCCACGGATTGTACTTCGTATTCTACTTCATCGCCGTAACTGTAGGTTGTATCGCAATAGACACAACGTAAATTACAGTCATAGAGGCGTAGGAACGAGCAGGGATAACCTTGGCGGGTACCTTCGCCCTCGATGGAGCTAAAACGCTCAATCACGTTCATAGATGGCTACATTCCCTTCCGATTCCTGAACAACAACTTTGAAGCATTTTTCACCCAATTGGTCGGCAATCCATTTGGCCATATTTTCGGCGGTCGGATTGATGTCGCCCATGATGTCGTTCACGTGTTTGTGATCGAGTTGGCCGTGAATGGCTTCTTTAATGTGACCAAAGTCAATGACCATGCCGTTCTCATCAAGCTCGGCGGCGCGTGCATGAATGTGCACAATCCAGTTATGACCGTGCAAGTTTTGACATTTGCTCTTGTAGGTCAATTTCAGCTGATGAGAGGCGCTGATTTCTAATTTTTTAACTACTGTAAACATGTATACCTCGCTTAAAATTGTAATGTTTTAATTCGCTCGATAGCACGCAATGTGTTTTCACGACTGCCGAAGGAGGTGAGACGTAAATAACCTTCGCCGCAAGGACCGAATCCGGCGCCCGGGGTGCTTACAATATGTACTTTTTCCAATAACAAGTCAAAGAATTCCCAGCTGGTCATACCGGCCGGCACTTTGAGCCAAATGTAAGGCGCATCGACGCCACCGAAAACGGTAAGGCCGATAGCCGTTAAACCTTCGCGAATGATGCGGGCGTTTTCCTTGTAATAGGCAATCG
>NZ_SVCB01000107.1 GCF_015058545.1 Veillonella sp. | reverse complement strand
TTTGATGAAGCTAATGCCTGTGACTTGAAAAATGGTGATCTTGGGGAAATTATAGAATAGAGGTGATAGTTATGACATTAAGTGAATTAGAGACTATTGTTCAAACTATTACTAATCGAATTTGGAAAGAAATTTCTGATAAAAATGTTAAACCCAAAATTGGAATTAATGCATTGAGTAGTGATACTAAGGATGCTATGAAACATATTATAAGACATGAAGAAAAAGTATCCGGTATACAAGCTGAAAACATTAATATTACCGACCATAAGCAAGCATTAAATGTTGAGTTTTTGTCATTGCCTGAGTTAAGTGAAGTGGCACATCTTATGCCGCAAAATGATACCACGAAAAAAATTGTGGAATCATTATTACTGCGAAGGCCGGTGATTATACATCGGATTCCTGAAATCACTAAGATGAATAATGGATCTATTCCATATGCATTAAAGCAACAATGGCAGAGTATATTAAGTAAGTGTAAACAGTTTGGCGTTTCTTTTGGTGATAATGTCCAATCTGTGTATACGGGCAAAAAAAGTAATGAAGTAAAACGGGAAAATAGCAACTCAACATTAAAACCGGTATTTATTACGGTTGCTAAAGTAGTTGAAATGGTAAATTCCGGAGAAAAAATGCCGACAAATGCACGACTTACGCCATTAGCGCAGGATTATATTCGAGAGCATAATTTGAATTTATAAGGAGTGATACTGTGCTGATTGCTAAAGTGATTGGTAGTTTATGGTCTACCAGAAAAGATGAAAAGCTTAATGGTTGGAAATTTATGATTGTTAGAGAGTTAGAAGCCGATGGGGTAACCGAGAAAGAATCATTTGTGGCGGCAGATAATGCCGGATCCGGTATCGGTGATACCGTATTGGTTACATTAGGTGCTGCGGCCAGAATTTCTGCAGAAAATCTTAATACGCCTATCGATGCAATGATTGTTGGGGTTATTGACTCGATTGATACCGCTGGTTAGGAGATGCAACTATGAGTATTAATGAAATTATTATGTATATCATGGTCCTCTTTATGATTATAGGGGGCATAGATAAGTGTATTGGCAATAAACTTGGTTTAGGTGAAAAATTTGAAGAAGGAATAATGGCAATGGGTGCTTTAGCAATGTCAATGGTGGGGATTATTACCATCGCACCTATATTAGCTAAAGTGTTAAGTCCGATAGTTGTTCCTGTTTATACAATGTTGGGAGCTGACCCATCAATGTTTGCGACCACTTTATTGGCCAATGACATGGGGGGCTTTGCGTTAGCTCAACAAATGGCATTAAATCCGGAAGCCAGTTTATTTGCCGGTGCTATCTTGGGTGCTATGATGGGGCCTACTATTGTATTTACAATTCCGGTTGCTTTGGGAATTATTGAAAAAGAAGATCATCAGTATTTGGCAACAGGAGTATTATGTGGCATCGTTACGATTCCTTTAGGTTGTTTAGCAGGCGGTTTGGCTGCCGGTATGAGCTTAGGTATGATTTTAGCTAACTTAGTTCCTATCGTAATTTTTGCAGTGCTTGTTATTTTAGGCCTTTGGTTAGCACCGGAAATGATGATTAAATGCTTTACCGTTTTTGGACAAGGGGTTGTAATTGTTGCTGTACTTGGTCTAATTTTAGGAGCATTACAATTATTGGTTGGTATTACTGTAATTGAAGGTATTGCACCTGTAACTGAGGGGATTGAAATCGTAGGTGGTATTGCGTTGACTTTAGCCGGTGCATTTTGTTTGGTGGCTTTTATCACTAAAGTATTTAACAAACCGCTTATGAAAATGGGTTCGGCTTTAGGTATGAATGAAGTAGCTGCAGCCGGTATGGTAGCAACATTAGCAAACAATATCCCTATGTTCCAAATGCTCAAAGATATGGATACACGCGGAAAAATCTTGAACGTTGCATTCGCTGTTTCGGCATCCTTTGTCCTTGGAGATCATTTAGGTTTTACTGCCGGTGTGGCTAAAGAGATGATCTTCCCTATGATTGTAGGCAAATTGGTAGCAGGTGTAACTGCAATTTTAGTCGCTATGTTTATGTCTAAACGCATTATGGCAAAAGCTAAGAAATGAGGTGCTGAAAATGTCAAATATCACTCGTGAAATGATAGAAACATTAGTGCGCCAAGTTGTGAGCGAAAAATTAATGGTCACTAAGTCTATATCAAATAGTGGTGTCGGTGTAGTAAAGCTACCAATGATTGATGTAACTGAAGAAGATCGATTGGATACCGGGAACCCTAATGATAAAGTATATACTAAAGATTTGTTTTCATTAGATGAAAGTCCACGTTTAGGCTGTGGCTTGATGTTTATGGAAGACACTACATTCGACTGGACTTTGAATTATGATGAAATTGATTATGTAATTGATGGTGAGTTAAGTATTATTATTAATGGCGAGACGATTACAGCCAGGCCGGGTGAAATCCTTTTGATTCCAAAGGGAAGTTCAATTCAGTTTTCTGTAAAAGGTAAAGCAAGATTTGTTTATGTTACCTATCCGGCAGATTGGCAATCGCAAGCCTAATAGAATGTTGATGAGTGTTAAAGCGAATACCAGACATTCTTTTATAGGTAAGGAGGTAAGGGCATGACTGAGAAAGAAAATTTAGCCAGTGTATTAGCCGGGGCATATAAATTGGATTATCGATGGCTCGTTATTGATTCGGAGCTGTTACAAATAAGAATTTATAAAGATGTTTCTGACGAAACGGAAGTTCCTTTGGAGCTAAATTTTGATCCTCATTTTGCAGAGTATATTGTGAATGTGTGTAAAAATAAGGACAATCCAATTGTTATTTCGGAAGTATTGGTTGAATTTTGTGCATCAGAAACACATGCTCTTTATTATGATAAGAAAAGCTATGAGCAACAAGCTATAGCTATCCGTCATAAACCGAATGAATTAACTGCTATACGAGAAGACGGGGAACGTTATTTATTAACGTTAAACGGCGTAGTACGCACAAATCCGGGGGATTGGGTAATTCGTGGTGTTAATGGTGAAGAGTATCCTTGTGACCCTGAAATTTTTAAAAAACTTTATGATATTATAGAAGAAGAACCTAAAGCATAGTATAATTAAAAAAACTGATTCAGTTTTCTGTAATCAGTAATTTAATTAATTCTATGTTGGGAGTGAATCTTATGGCAGACTTAAAAGTAGGCGACAAAGCACCTGAATTTTCCGTTGTGAATGATGCGAATGAATTGGTTAGTTTGAAAGATTTAGCAGGTCAAAAAGTGATTTTATATTTCTATCCGAAGGATAATACTCCGGGCTGCTCCATTGAAGCACAACAATTCAATGAAGCTTATAAAAAGTTGCAAGACGCCGGTTATGTTGTACTCGGCGTTAGTCGCGACACCGTAAAACGTCACGTGAACTTTAAAGAAAAATATGACTTACAGTTCAACCTGTTAGCCGATACCGACGAAGCCCTTTGTAACGCCTATGGCGTCATGAAAGAAAAGAAACTCTACGGTAAAGTATCCATCGGCATCGAACGATCCACCTTCGTCATCGACGAAAAAGGAGTTTTAACTCATATCTACCGTGGGGTAAAGGCCAAGGAACACGTAGGGCAGTTGCTAGCTGATCTCGGCTTATAATCGCAGTTTGCTATCACTGTTCTAATTACATTGCAATCGCTTAATAGAAAGCCCCATACATCTATCTCTCAGCCCACACCCATTCGGCTAAGGGATTCGTTGGTCTCGGCTCACAAATTACAGTTTTCGAGCGGCTTGCGAATTAAAAGCCTAATATCTTATAAGCAAAGCCATCTATACCTATCTCTCAGCCCGCACCCATTCGGCTAAGGGGCATTCAAGATAGGTATAGATGGCTTTTTTAGGCTCTTTGTCAAATTTTGGGGCGCTAAAGAGTCTATGCACTTTGAGGAAGGACATG
>NZ_SVCB01000106.1 GCF_015058545.1 Veillonella sp. | reverse complement strand
GTCCTTATGTTCTGTCGCCACGAGAGCAATGGCATCGCCTATATAGCGCGTCGTATCGCCTTCGGCGATGAGCACGTCCCAATCCTGGATGATATGGCCCGTTTTATTAAACGGCACGTCCTTCGCCAATAACACCGTTACACAATCGGGATGGGCTAAGGCCTTGGAAATATCGATATGTTCCACCACGGCCCGCGGATATTTACTGCGCACCGCTTTGGCATAAATCATGCCCGGCAGTACCATATCATCGGTGTATAAACCGGTGCCCAAAGTTTTTTCCTTCGCATCGACCCGATGGAGTAAGGTGCCGATTTTACCGGATCTGTCACTCTCGGGAATAGGACTGTTTTCACGAAATAACTTCGCTGCCAACAAAATGGCATCTTCAATTTTTACATACCCCGTACAGCGACAAATATTACCGTTAATCGCTAACTTTACATCGTCGCGGGTAGGATTCAAATTCTCATCTAACAATGCTTTGGCACTCATAACCATGCCGGGAATACAAAAACCGCACTGCACGGCACCACACTCGCCAAAAGCATACACATACACGTCTTTTTCTCGCTCCGTCAAGCCTTCGATGGTCACCACCGGCTTATCCGCCAGTTGCGAAACCTTAAGTACACAGGCTTTTACCTTTTTCCCGCCGGCAATGACTGTACAAGCCCCGCAAGCCCCCGCTGCACAACCATCCTTCGTCCCCGTTAAGTGAAGGTCATCGCGCAAATATTGAAGCAATGTCTTGTCCGTTGCTGTTTCATGCCATTGTCCGTTAATTTGAAATTTAAACATAGGGTAAGCCTCCCTCCTTCAACATTGAAGGGTTATAGATAATAAGGCAGCTCCTTACTGAATGCACTTACTATCGACTGTAACGGGCTCGGTAATTTTTCAAGCGGAAGCACGGCCTCCTGCCCCTTAAAACGGAACCCCCATTCCTCACCGGCTTTGTAGAAGCCGTCATTTTCACTTGCCTGTAACCGTGCTTTGTCTAAAAAGAAGGTCAATCGATCTTTGTACGGTTGGCAAGGTTCGATGCAATTGCAGGCACAGTTACCGCATTCATTGCACGCTTCATCAATGTGAATAATCAGTTTTTGACCATCCACCGTAACGAGTTCATTGGACCGATTCGGGCAAACACGTACGCATGTACCACATGTCACGCGGCAGTGATAATCTTCACTGCGAGCCGTCTGAAAACCGGGTTGTTTCGCTCTTTTTACGCGCATAGCTTCGGTTTTGTGGAATTCCGGCGATAACGCCACGGTTTGTGCCAACTTTTCGATGGCCGGTACATTTAACGCCGTAATAGAATCATAGTCTTTACTTTCTACCCGTTTTGCCAAATCATCGAGTTGATCGTAACCGGCGCCTTGCAGCAAGGTGGTACATACCGTAATCGGCCAAATACCGGTTTCAAAAATATCCCCGATGCTCTTGCGGTCGGCGCCGCCGCTATAGGAAATAGCGAGCTTGCCATCTAAGGCTCGGCTGAGTTCGGCCGCCAAGGTAATCGTCAATGGCAATAAGGCTTTGCCGGCCATATACATTTGCTCGCCCGGCAATTCTTTTTCAAGAATTTGAACCGGGAAGGTATTGGTAAGCTTAACGCCGAATTGCTTACCGCACTTTTGACCCAACGTCTGTAAGCGCTTTATCATCGGTACGGCGTCAGCCATGGCGGGATCCACTTCAAATTGATGTTTATCAAATTTTACATAGGCAAAGCCGGCATCGTCCAGTAAAGTTCGTACACGGTCATAGCCGAGTAAAGTAGGATTACATTTCAAATATAAGTTGAGACCTTTTGTTTCCAATAAGTAACTGCAAATGGCTTCAATTTCATTGGCTGGGCAACCATGCATGGTAGATAAGGTAATGGACTGACAAATATCTGAATTAATGCTTGCCACATAGGCTTCATCAATCTGTTGGAATTTATCTAAATTAGCTAAGGTCCATGCTTTGCAAGCCTGCCAGGTTTCCGTCTTACCGGCGTCTTTTAAGTTTTCAATAAAAGCATCGATTAGAGGATCTTTAATCCCCGCCAAATTGTAGCCTACACTCATATTGAAGATAAAGCCGTCCGGACTCCCCAAACCAAATTCTTTACTAATTAATTTGAGGGCAAACCAGGCTTTAATATATTCCGCCATGGCTTCATCTGCTCTGTATTCAGCTGACCATTCCACGTTGTATGATTCATCATTGGAGTAGATGCATGGTCGTGGAATACCAAGTTCTTCGCCGTACATGGTTTGCACGGTCTTCAATTCGATAAACCGCGCGCCGCCCACATAGGCGGCAATAATATTCTGTGCTAACTGGGTATGCGGCCCGGCTGCCGGTCCCAATGGGTTTTCCAAGGTTTTGCCAAATAACTTGAGCACCTTGCTCCCTTCGTAGCGGTGAATTTTAGTTACATTATAAATACGCTGATGAATGGCATATTCCTGAAGAATATGATTCATTAATTTATCAAAACTTACCGGGTACATAATATCGCTCATGAGGACTCACTCCTTTTTGCGAACATCGAATACATTACACCTGTAATTCATACTTCTTATTTATGTCTGTAGTTTATGACTATAATGTCTGCTATAGCTTACTGCCTATAATGTCTGCCAGAAAATTGTGCTTACAATTTAGACCTTTAATTGACGCCACAGTTCTTCGGCTATCTCACGCACTTCGCCGAACAACGCCTGTTTATCGAGGCCCTGCCATTGGCGATCTTGGTACCGCACCACGCCGTTACTGATTGTCGTCACTACATTCATGCCATTGGCACCGAATAGGAGGTGACCATTAATATTATCCGCCGTTAAGCGTGTCGGCGGTTCATAATCCATCACAATTACATCGGCTGCTGCGCCCGGTGTCAAAATACCGGTGGTGATGTTGAAAAACTGTTCTGCCATCTTGCGGTTCGTATCAAAGAGCATGGTTGGAATTTCAACCCACCCTTGATTTGGTAGCCCGCTGCGATGTTTAACTAGGCAATTGGCCGCTTTATAGGATTCCAACATATCGCTGGTGTAACCGTCCGTGCCGAGACCTACGCGTAAACCCGCTTTAGTCATGGCCAAAATATCCGGTGCCCCTACGGCATTGCCCATATTACTTTCCGGATTATGAACAACCATGGTGTTGGTCTTTTGCAAAAGTGCCAATTCATCCGCATCAATGTGAATGCAATGGCCGGTAATTGTAGTCGGTCCTAAAATTCCTTCGTCATAAAGACGATTGACAACGCGTTTACCGTATTTAGCGAGGCTGTCTTCTTCATCGCTTTTACCTTCGGCCACGTGAATGTGATAGCCCAGGCCGTCCGTATTTTGCTTCCGTACATAATCAAGCGTGGCCGGACTCAGCGTAAACGATGCATGGAGACCGAACATAGCCGCCAGTTCAACCGAATCCGCTGTCTTGTCAGCCTTTGCCGAACTGTCATCGGCTGCCCCGCTTTGTGCAGTCTGTGCTATTGCCGAACTGCTAGCTGTTGCTCTGCTTTGTGCGGTTTGCTTTTCGGCTGCTGCCTTAACGGCCCGGCCGAAGCGCACATTTTCCGCTACCGCTGCTTCCATGGCTTCTTGCCCGTTCCGATCGCTCACTTCATAGCAAAGACAGGAGCGAACACCAAACTCTTTGGCCACATCACCGATAACACTGAGGCTGCCGGTCGTTTCGCCATAACTGGCATGATGGTCAAAAATCGTGGTAACACCGTTTTCAATACAGGCCATATAGGTAGCCACCGCACTGGCCCACACGGAATTTCTATTTAGATTATTGTCTAAATAAAACCACATACCTTCCAAAATCTCGTTAAAGTTAGTAGGATTGTAATTCGGTAGTGCCAACCCCCGTGCCAAAGCGGAGTAAATATGGTGATGGGCATTAATGAATGCCGGCATAATCAACTTGCCATGAGCATTAATTACGGCAGCGTCAGGATATTTCGCCTTAAGCTCATCGTAACCGCCCACCGCGATAATCGTCTTGCCGTCCATCACGACGGCACCGCGCGTAATCATAGGCTGAGCCGGATTTCTTGTAATAACCGTACCTTCGCCAAGTAATAACATAGTTAGCCACCTTTCTACCGGTGTATACGTGTACCGGTTTTGCCTTCAAGCCCTTCTTTGGCTTTTTCCAATAAGGTGATAATGGCTGTGCGGCCCGGTTTGCTGTCAGCAAATTGAATGGCCGCTTCTACCTTCGGCAGCATGGAACCGGCGGCGAATTCACCGTCCGCAGCATATTGCTTAGCTTCTGCTACCGTCATTTCATCGAGCCACTGTTCATTCGGTTTGCCGAAATGAATGGCTACTTTTTCAATGGCTGTCAAAATTATAAATACATCGGCGTCAATGGCCTGCGCCAAGACGCTGCTGGTCCAATCTTTATCGATAACCGCGGAGGCACCGCTTAAATGATTGTCTTTTTTCACAACCGGAATACCGCCGCCACCGCAGCAAATCACCAATTGATGACCTACGAGTTGCTTAATGGCATCCAGTTCCACAATTTCCATAGGTGCCGGCGAAGCGACTACACGTCGCCAACCGCGCCCCGAATCTTCTACGCATTTGTAGTCATAATGTTCTTCCGCGTAGCGCGCTTCCGCTTCACTCATGAAGTGACCGATTGGCTTGGTCGGATTTTTAAAACCCGGATCATTTTCATCGACCCGCACCTGCGTCACCATGGTGGACACTGCCAAATCACGAATGTTGCGATTTAACAGTTCTTCTCTTAGCGCGTTCTGAAGGTCATAGCCGATATAGGCTTGACTCATGGCTACACAAACCGATAACGGTGTATTCGGTTGCTTTGGATTTTCTCGCGATAATGCAGCCATAGCGTTATTTATCATCCCCACTTGAGGACCGTTGCCGTGTGTGACAACAACTTCGTACCCCATTTCAACCAAATCAACGATGATTTTTGAGGTTCCTTTAACTGCTTGCATCTGTTCCGGTAGCGTATTGCCCAATGCATTGCCACCTAATGCAATAACTGCCCGTTTTGCCATACTGTATACCTCTGAAACTTATACCTTAGTACCGGGCTATAGGATAGCTTGGCTACGCTATAGCCACAGTAACTATGCTCCTGATTAACGATCGATGCGCGCTTTACCTTTAGCCTGTAAATCTTTCAATTTTTGTACAGGGTCTTTGAATTTGCTAAGGAAAATCATAGCGGCAATTACATATGGTTTGTAGCTTGCTTCTTTGTAAAGCGGTACACGATAGCGGTCAAATACAGTGGCGTCTACTTCGCCGGTTTCACAGCTTACGCCGGTAATATCGGCCGGTAAACAGTGCAAGTATAAAGCTTTACCATCTTTAGTGAGCTTCATCATGTCTTCGGTGCAAGCCCAATCTTTATGATTCGCATTCTGTTGTAATAATTCTTTTTCTAAGGTATCAATTCCTTCTAAATCGCCATCGCCATATAATTTGGTGCGTTTTTCCATGGCCGCGAACGGTGCCCAGCTCTTAGGATAAACAATATCAGCGTCTTTGAAGGCTTCTTTCATGTCGTGGGTCTTTTTAAAAGAACCGCCCGATGCCGCTGCATTCTTCTTAGCCACTTCTTCTACTTCCGGCATTACTTCATAGCCTTCCGGATGGGCCAAAACAACTTCCATGCCGAGGCGTGTGAATAAGCCGATAACCCCTTGCGGTACGGATAAAGGCTTGCCGTAAGATGGCGAGTACGCCCAAGTCATAGCCACTTTTTTACCCTTTAAGTTTTCAATGCCGCCGAATTCTTTAATGATGTGAGCTGCATCGGCCATAACCTGAGTCGGATGGTCGATATCACACTGTAAGTTCACAAGATTCGGACGCTGTTCCAAAACGCCATCTTCAAAACCTTCTTTAACCGCATCAGACACGGCATGCATATACGCATTGCCTTTGCCGATGTACATATCATCGCGAATACCGATTACATCGGCCATGAAAGATACCATGTTGGCTGTTTCGCGAACTGTTTCACCATGAGCAATCTGCGATTTACCTTCATCAAGGTCCTGTACTTCAAGGCCCAAGAGGTTGCAAGCGGATGCGAAGGAGAAGCGTGTACGGGTGGAGTTATCGCGGAATAAGGAGATGCCGAGACCGCTGTCAAACACTTTCGTGGAGATATTCTGTTCACGCAAGGCACGAAGCGCATCAGCTACGGCCCAAACTGCTTTTAATTCATCATCACTTTTTTCCCAGGTAAGGAAGAAATCCTCGCCGAACATATTTTTACAATCCAATTTGGCTAATTCACTAACTACTTTATTGAAATCTGTCATGATACTATCCCCTTTATTTACAATACATAGTTGGTAAAGCTGCATATACAGCGGCACAAGTTACGAGGTCCTGTTTCCAAGTTTTTTCATTCGGTGCATGAGCCTGTGCTTCTGCGCCCGGACCGAAACCGATACATGGAATACCGTTGCGGCCCATAATGGAAACGCCGTTAGTGGAGAATGTCCATTTATCCGTTAACGGACGTGCTTTACGCATGTCAACGGTCGTGCTGTCGCCGATGCGTTCCGTGCCGTATAAGCCTTTATACGCTTCTTCGAGAGCAACCGTTACCTTGTGGTCTTTAGGAATAACCCAGGTTGGGAAATAGCATTCAATCGGATATACAAGTCCTGTGTACGATGGACGATCATATTGGTACATGGATACGGTCACATCATCGCCGTATTTCTGTACGGCCGGTAAAGCTCTGATTTCATCGAGACAGCTTTCCCAAGTTTCACCGGCTGTCATGCGGCGGTCCAAGGATACGGCGCAAGAATCAGCTACGGCGCAACGACTTGGAGATGTGAAGAAGATTTCCGAAGCGGTAACGGTACCGCGACCGAGGAATTGCGCTTCTTCCCATTGATCGTTATATTCTTTATCGAGCATTTTTACGAGGCCTTTAATCTTCGTTTCAGCGGCCGCATCATTTTCATTAAGGGCTCTGATATCTTGTAAAATATCGGCCATTTTATAAATTGCATTGTCGCCGCGTTCCGGTGCAGAGCCGTGGCAGGAAACGCCTTTTACATCGATGCGAATTTCCATACGTCCTCGTTGACCGCGATAGATACCGCCGTCCGTAGGTTCTGTAGATACTACAAATTCAGGGCGAATTTTGCTTTCTTTAATCATGTATTCCCAGCAAAGACCGTCACAATCTTCTTCCTGAACGGTACCGGTTACGAGTACGCGGTATTTATCGTTCAAAAGGCCTAAGTCTTTCATGATTTTAGCGCCGTAAATGGCGGAAACGATACCACCCAACTGATCCGATACACCGCGACCGCCGATTTCGGTAGCCGATTCAAAACCTTCGTAAGGATCAAAGGTCCAGTTTTCACGATTGCCGATACCTACCGTATCAATATGCGCATCATAGGCGATTAACGTTTTACCGCTTCCCATATAGCCCAACACGTTCCCTTGCGGATCAATCAGCACTTCATCAAAACCTACGGCTCGCATTTCCTCCGCAATACAATCGGCATGGCCTTTTTCATCAGCACTTTCACCGGGAATTGCCACGATGTCACGCAAACATTTCGTCATAGCCGCTTCATAGCTCTGCGCTGCTTTTTTGATAGCTTCAAAATCCATAATACAACCTCCTCAATACCTACACATTCTTACTTATAATCATTTTATTGATTAACCCTATTTAGTCCCGTACCAAACGATGTCTTTATAGCGAATCGGATCGGTGTCACCTTCGGTGGAGAAACATAATACCTTCGATGTTTCATCCAAACCTAGGATGTCTTTTAATTCCTTATATTCCGGACAAGTCATGATGGCGGCTACCGTCCCCAACGGTGCTGCCCCGGATTCACCGGATGTAATCGGCGTATCCCCTTTTATCGGTGCTGCACTGATACGCATGCCCCACTCGGCTACCCAATCCGGTGCGGATACAAACACATCAGCGTGATTTCTTAAAATTTCCCAACTTATCGTATTCGGCTCGCCGCAAGCAAGACCGGCCATAATCGTCTGTAAATCGCCGCCTACCATACGCGGTTTACCGTCACCGGCTACAGCCCCTTGATATAGGCAATCCGCCGCTTGCGCTTCCACCACGATAATTTTCGGTTGTTGTGCCTCATTTTTATATAAATTTCTAAAATAGCCTGTAACGGCACCGGCTAACGATCCTACGCCGGCTTGAACAAAAATGTGAGTCGGCATAGCACCGGCCGTCGCCAATTGCTCACCCGCTTCTAAGGCCATCGTACCGTAACCTTGCATAATCCAGCTTGGCACTTCTTCATACCCTTCCCAGGCTGTATCCTGCACAACTACGCCGTTTTTGACCTTAGCCGCTTCGGCTACCGCTTTGCGCACACAATCATCATAATTGAAATCTTCAATGGTTACCGTAGCTCCTTCCCGCTCTATATGTTCCAAGCGAGATTTGGTGGTGCCTTTTGGCATAAATACAACAGCCTTTTGACCTAACTGACGAGCGGACCAAGCCACCCCGCGCCCGTGGTTACCGTCCGTGGCGGTGAAAAAGGTAATGTCGTCCATTTGCTTGTGCAATTCTTCGGATGTCATTACGCTATAAGGCAAATCCGATACGTCTTTATGGAGCTGTTGCGCTACATATTTAACCATCGAATAAGAACCGCCCAATACTTTGAAAGCATTTAAGCCGAACCGATATGATTCATCTTTGACAAAAATGCTGCCCAAGCCCCAGAATCTGGCTAACTGCGGCAACTGCGTTAACGGTGTTGTTTCATACTGTGGAAAACTCTGATGAAACGCGCGGGCTTTTTTGGCTTCTTCCACCGACATGATAGCTAAATTATCATCATTACCTTTAGGTAATGTATTAACCTGCCACTTCAACGAATCCATGTTAAACCTCCCATACCTAATAACCTCTAAATACATCCTATGTGTATCGGCTAACAAATTGTCAGGCTGATTATTAGCTCTTAAGTGAGCAAATCAGCCGGCTCTGTAACCGATGTGTATGTCCCCATTATTTAGCTTTCGCTTTAATTTGCTCTTCCTTCTCTTTATCTTTAACAGCATTTAAATCGCTGTATAAAGTAAATCTTGAAATGCCGAAGTATTCCCCGATTTTGTCGGCCGCTTTAGATATTAAAAAGGCACCTGCATCGTTTAGATACTTCAAAGCTTCACACCGTTCGGCCTTCGTCATAAGCTGCGCCGGTTTACCAACCTTAGCCACCGCCTGCTCAATTAAATCATCCAGCAAATCGGTTACGCTCGTCGTAATTCGTTCAGCCCCGTCGGCTTCTTTACTTGCCGAGTTGCTCGTCGCGATCCCCACCGGTTCCGTGAGTTGATTAACCATTTGCTGTAAATGAATCAAGTTCGTAATGTCTGAATTAATACAGAACACATACGTAATTTGCCCTTTATCATCACGCATGTACATGGTACTGGAACGAAAAACGCGACCATCTTTGGTTTTGGTTAAATAGCCGTATCGGTCTTCCAAATCTTTGCCGTCATTTTTAAGTGCATCGAGCACCACATGAGACGGTCCGTCACCTAACTTTCTGTTAGATATTTCGCCGTTTTCAATACAAACGACAGTGCCTTCCATCTCCGGCGTCCGTACGTCGTGAATTACAATTTCACAAGTTTCGCCAAACTGCTGAGCTAACCCGTGAGCAATTTGTTTTAAATTTTCCAATTCATTTTTCATAAAAACCGCCCCTCACCTTTCACGCATATTGGCGTTATACAAACTAACTGTTTGGTGTCCCAACCAATTGCCTATTCAAATCGAATAGCCTCAACACCAACTTCCACCGGCATTTTGATTATTCATTCTTTATTTCCAAAATCTATTATGCTAACTAATTTTCTGTTAGCCTAACAATTTGTTTTGTTTCTATGATTAAATAGTATCATAACATTTCAAAATATGCAACTGTTAAAAATAAAATAATTAGAGTTATTTATAATTTATCTATTTTCATCTAAACACTATAATTTTCTTCGAAAATATGTTATAAATAAGTATATCGATAAAATCTAATATATAGATGCATCGGCTTTTTGCCATATATCGACCAACGAAAAACGAAATTATTTATAAGGAGTTAATAACTATGAAGTCATTTATTAATGGGGCAAAGCGCGTCGCCAAGGATTACAGCGAGCACAATATCGGCCGACTGTCTGCGGAAGCAACGTACTATATTATTCTTTCCATAGTGCCCTTCTTAATTATTGCTTTAACGGCTATTTCCGTATTTCTTAGTCACAATACGGACATCCTCGATCAATTTTTGGCACTCTTGCCGCCGGATTCACAACATACCCTGGAAAATCTTATCGATGATTTGACTAAAAACCAAAGCGGTACGTTGTTCTCCATCGGTATTATTACCGCTTTTTGGACTATGTCGGCAGGTACGCGTGCCTTAATTAATGCCCTTAACACCATGCTCGGCCTCGATCATGTGGAAGAAGGCATGATTAAGATGTACAGCAAAGCATTCTTCTTCACCGTAATCGGTACCGTAACCGGTCTGTTGGGCTTGATTCTTTCCGTATACGGTCCGGCCTTCTTACAGGTAATGCAGCGCTTCATCTTCATTCCTAAAGAAGTTATCAGCCTCGCCACTATGGCAGCCACCTTATTACCGTTAATTTCGTTCACCTTGGTGCTCACTCTGTTTTACCACTACGCACCGCGTAAAGAAACTGACAAGGACACGCCTGAAAATACAAAAGCAAGCATCAACAAGCTTATTTCTTGGAAACGTTCCTTCGCGGGCGGGCTCTTGGCCACCGTACTTTGGCTCTTACTCACCTACGGCTATCGTTACTATGTTACGAATTTTGCTGGCAGCTCCTCCACGTACGGCCCACTGGTTGGTATCATGATTCTCTTCGTGTGGATCAATTGGTCTGTCCAGGTTATCCTGCTCAGTGCCGAAATCGTACGCGACCGTTCCTTCGACGCCGAGTTAAAAGCGGAAGCGGTTAAACTTAAAATGGAACAAATCGAGCAACTCAATAAAGAGGAGCAAGAAGAAAAAGAACAAAAAGAGCTTGAAGAAAAGAAAAAGTTAGCAAAGAACCAAGAGTAGCATAAATGTCCTATAACCCGCATAAATTGTATGCGGCAATGCAAAAGATTTAAGCAACAACGCAAAGAGCTGCCACAAATGTCAGTCTGACATCTGTGGCAGCTCTTATTTTTACCGCGCAACTCCGGAAAAGTTGCCTATAAATTCCAGCGAAGTTGCCTATAAGCTTTATTATATTATTCGGCGTGTTCTTCCAACCACTGTAACGCATACTGCGCGTACATAGCGGAGCCGATTGGTAAAGCTCGTTCGTCAATTTTGAAGAAGTTGCTGTGATGGGAATGAACCGCATCAATTTCAGGGTTAGCAATACCGAAGAAAGCAAAGCAGCCCGGTTTTTCTTCCAAATAGTAAGCAAAGTCTTCGCCGGCCATTGTTTTTTCCATCAAGACTACATTCTCTTCACCTAAGAGTTCAGCACCTACGCGATGAGCGAGTTCCGAACTGGCCGGATCGTTGATCGTCGGCGGTACCATTTGACGGAAGGTTACCTTCGCCTTAGCACCGTAGGCGGCGGCTGTTTCGTTGACCATGTGAGTCATCGTCTGTTTCAAATCATCGCCGATGGCGTGTTTGAAGTAACGGGCCGTACCTTCCAAACGAGCGGAGCCGGAAATAACATTATATCGCGTGCCGCTGGTCATCTTGCCGATGGTAAGCACCACGGAATCGAGCGGACTGAAGTGGCGGGACACGATGGTCTGCAAATTCATCACGATAGCTGAAGCCACAACGGTGGCATCCACGGTCAAATGAGGCTGTGCCCCATGACCGCCCTGACCTTCAATATCGATGCCGATTTCAAGAGCGGCCGCCATGCGTTCGCCGGCCTCCACGGAAATCTTGCCTACGGGCAAATCGATCCAAATATGAGCACCGAAGACACTATCCGTTTCTTCAAACCAGGTGCCAAACTGTTTCATGTATTTAGCGCCTTCACCGCTTTCTTCGGCCGGCTGGAATACAAGGAATACCTTGCCTTGGATTTTGTCCTGCAATGTTTTCAGCATTTTAGCGGCCCCCAACAAAATGGCCATATGCGCATCGTGACCGCAGGCGTGCATCTTGCCGTCATGTTTGGACGCGAAGTCATACCCCGTCTGTTCATCAACGGTAAGAGCATCAATATCGGCACGAAGCATAATCGTTTTGCCCTTTTTAGGACCTTCAAGCCATGCCACAATGCCCGTGTTTTTTTCAGGATTTATCACATACGGAATGCCCAATTTATCCAGTTCACCGGCTAAATATTTGGTCGTTTCCTGTTCTTCAAAACTAATTTCCGGATATTGGTGCAAATGGCGGCGCCACGCAATAATATCCTTCGTATATTCTTCTTGTAATTTTTTTATTTCAGTTGAATTCATACATTCGCCTCCCAATCTCTTTGTTTTCATGGTAGTGTACCGGAAATGGTTTGTCAAGGTTTCCGGGTTAAAATTCCTATTTTATTACTATGATTTTAAAATGCGTGTGATTCTGCGTTTTTTTCTTCTATGGCGAGTTTTGAAAATAATATGTTATACTGACTGTATGCATTTACCGATTGAAGGGAGTTACTCTATATGGATTTAGCCTTATTTCCTTACTTTTTAGTGTCATCAATACTCTTAACCCTGGCTCCGGGGCCGGATAATTTATATCTTTTAACAAAAAGCCTCGCCGACGGTGCCAAGGCAGGCATTACGCTAGCGGCGGGACTGTGTTCAGGTATTGTCTTTCACACGTGCCTCGTAATTTTAGGGGTGGCCGCACTGGTTAAAAGTTCGCCCGTAGCCTTTGCAGCCTTAAAATATGTTGGTGCTGCGTATCTTTTCTATCTTGCCTACGGGGCCTTTACCGCTAAAGTGGCGAAATCACAACCGACTGAAGAATCCGCCGGTCAAACTACTGCTGCCGGTTCAAACAGCACTACAAACAGCGTATCAAGCAATGAATCATCCAGCCAAGCTTCAAACGGTAAATCGTCAAGTCAAACCTCAAATGGTGAGTCATCAGCCTTGGCCATCTATCGCAAAGGTCTCATTATGAACATCTTGAATCCAAAAGTTCTGTTGTTCTTCCTCGCGTTCTTGCCACAGTTCGTGGATCCTAATAATGAGTCACCGGGCCTGGCCATTGCCATCCTCGGGGCCGTTTTTAGCTTACAAGCATTCATCTTATTCTCCATCATCGCTCTTTGTGCCGGTAAACTCCGTGGCTTCTTAAATCAGGGACCTAAATCACAACGTATGTTAAATCGTATTCAAGGCGTAGTGTTGCTGGGTATTGGCGGATTGTTATTAGTCTTCTAAAAAAATATATCCATATAGCTTCCGGAATGGCTAGAGTTATACTTTGTCAATTATGTTTAACAAAAACAAATGCTGAGGTGACTTTTAACTGTCATCTCAGCATTTTTAGTTCTATATTCTATTAGCCAAAGACTATCTTAGTTGAAAACTCTTATTTAACCCAAGTTACGATATCTTCCATAGGCTGACGAGTTTTTTCACGATGAGGCTGTTCATCACGATAGCCGAAGCCTACCATTACGGACACGCCGAAATGTTCTTTATCGAGAATGCCTTCTTCGGTAAGGATTTCTTCTACTTTTTCAATATTGAAACCTTCGATTGGGCAAGAGTCAACGCCGAGCATAGCGGCGGTTGTCATCATGTTAGCCAAGGCAATGTAAGTCTGTTTGCTGGCCCAGTCGAACATAGCACGGTCGCTGTCAATTAATTTGAAATCGTTAGTCTGGAAGTTACTGTAAGCACCGCGCATCATGTTCTGCACGTCTTCCGGCATGTGTTTGATGTCTTTCATGATGTGTGTGATGTAGTCAGCATCAGCTACGGTATCCGCTTTTTTACGAGCCAAAATAATCATGAAATGGCTGGCACCGTTCAAGCTGTTCTGAGCGCCCCAAGATACAGGGTATAATTTATCTTTAATGCTCTGTTTTTCAATAATAACGAATTTCCAAGGTTCAAAACCGAAGGAGCTTGGGGACAGACGTGCAGTTTCCAAAATCGTGTTAAAATCAGCGTCGGACACCTTTTTATTAGGGTCAAACTTCTTAGTTGCGTAACGATAATTGAAAGCGTTTAAAATGTCTTGTGCAGAAATGCTCATGGGTATCATCCTTTCGAATTAATAATTTATACTAAATTTTGAATATCTATCTCATCTATCTTTCAACATGTTTAGTATAGCATATCTAAAAAAATAGTTGAAGAACGCACATTTTTTATATATACTGTAAATAAATTAACTTAAGTATATTTTTTATACTTTATATATTTTAGCCCACTAAACACCTGAACCTTCCACGACTAAAGTCGCAGGATTCCTAGTGACAGCTTTCTAACGAGAGCTCATATCAAATACATGTAAACAGAGGAGAATCGTAATGAAAACCACCGGTAAGACCACCAAAGATCATTTAAAACCTTGTCCGCGCACGCTGTGCCCCGTAGCCACAACATTAGAACTTATCAGCGGTAAGTGGAAAGGTATTATTTTGTACCATCTTTTTACCGGCGACAAACGATTCAGCGAACTCAAGACATTAATCGAAGGCGTCACCCATCGCAGCCTAACCTTGCAACTGCGCGAACTCGAGGCCGACGGTATCATTACGCGTACCGTCTTCCCAGTTGTGCCGCCTCATGTAGAATACGCCTTATCCCCTTTGGGGCGCACCATGGAACCGATCATCAACGCCATGTATGATTGGGGTGTGGCCTATAACAACCGACAAGCTGATAATATGCCTGCTGTTCAAAGCAATCAATAAAAGCATCTCTTAACCTCTCCGCAGATATGCTCTGACACCAAAACACACATGCTTAGCTTATAAACTAATGACATACACAAAAAGCCCGTAACCGATGTATCCCATCGATTACGGGCTTTTTGCTGTCATTTCAAACTTCTATTTGCTTTAGCACTGTCATATGATCCATGTTAACGAGTTGTAAAATTAAATGCGCGTCCCATTAATGCTTTTTTATAAGCCCGAGTCATTGCTTCCACACTGACTAAATCGAGACTGTCATCATACGATTCAATTTCAAAATTGCAAACGGCCTGAGCTGCTTTCTTATTTTGCATCACTGCATAGTTATGGGACAACTTCTTTTCTAAATCTGATAAATTAAATGAATAACTCATAATTAATTCCTCC
>NZ_SVCB01000105.1 GCF_015058545.1 Veillonella sp. | reverse complement strand
AATTCCATCCGGAAGACACCATCGTAGACGTAAGTGGCGTAAAAATTGGGGGCGGCCACTTCGCTATTATGGCCGGTCCTTGCTCCGTAGAAACACCGGAACAAGTGCTCGCCACAGCAAGAGCGGTCAAAGAAGCGGGAGCTACTATTCTTCGTGGCGGTGCGTTCAAGCCGCGTACTTCGCCATACTCCTTCCAAGGTATGGGCCCTGAAGGCTTACATTTATTGGAACTGGCCAAAAAAGAAACGGGCCTGCCTATCGTATCCGAAGTCATGGATCCATCCCAGTTGCAGTACTTCGATAATGTAGACATGCTTCAAATCGGCGCCCGCAATATGCAAAACTTCACCTTACTTAAAGAGGTAGGCAAATTAAAGAAACCGGTTCTTCTAAAACGCGGCTTATCCGCTACGTATGAAGAATGGTTGATGGCTGCGGAATACATCATGAGCGAAGGCAATACGCAAATCGTACTTTGCGAACGCGGCATTCGAACGTTCGAAACCAAAACCCGTAACACCCTTGATGTAACGGCGATTCCAATGATTCACGAGCTCAGTCATTTACCGATTATTATGGACCCGAGCCACGCTGCCGGCATGAGCCGCATGGTTCGACCTTTATCCCTCGCTTCCACCGGTGGCGGTGCGGATGGTCTCATGATTGAAGTTCACATTGATCCGGCCAAAGCCCTTTGCGACGGTCCGCAAGCGTTACGTCCCGATCAATTTGCGTCCCTCACCAAAGATGTATTCGCTATGCGCGAAATTGTTACCGGTCAAAAAGCTTAATCGGCACCAGCTGCTAGGTTTTTTACAGATAATCATACGGCGCTTCACATCCGCCCTTCCGTATATAAAGGAGTTACCATGGAACGTATTCATATTGAAGCCTCCACTGCCTACGATGTCATCATTGAAGATGGGGTTTTACAACATATAATAGAATATATTAAGCCCCTTAAGGGCCCCTGCCCGACCATGCTCGTCAGTGATGACCGAGTGGCTCCGCATTATGCCGAGCTTGTCAAAAAACAACTCACCGCAGCAGGCTATACGGTGTATGAATACGTATTCCCTCATGGTGAAACAGAAAAAAACGCGGCCCGGCTATTAGATTTAGTGGAGTTTATGGCGGCCAAAGCGCTGACCCGCAAGGATTTACTCATCGCCTTAGGCGGCGGTGTAGTCGGTGATATGGCGGGTTTTGCGGCAGCCACCTATTTACGGGGCATCGACTATATCCAAATGCCTACATCCCTATTGGCTGCGGTTGATTCATCCGTTGGCGGCAAAACAGCCGTTAATTTAAAAGCCGGCAAAAATCTGTGGGGCGCTTTTAAACAGCCGATTTTAGTGCTCTGTGACCCAACCGCACTTAGCACTTTGCCGGTCGATGAATTCAGTAACGGCTGCGGTGAAGTCATTAAATACGGCATGCTCGGTTATCCCGATTTGCTCGCTGATTTAATGGCCAATCCCTTACGTCAAGATGACCTTCCCCACATCGAAGCAATTATCGCCTTATGCGTGAAAGCGAAAGCGAAAATTGTCAGCGCCGATGAAAGAGAATCGGGCGTTCGAGCTTTGCTCAACTTTGGCCACACCTTTGGTCACGGCATCGAGCTTTGCAGTGAATTTTCCGTAAAACACGGTATGGCCGTCAGTATCGGCATGGCCCTTATGATGCGCGCCGCTTTTCAAAACGGGCACATCAGTGAAACCGAATTAAATAACTTTTTAGACTTACTGGCCGCTCATAATTTGCCGATTAACACGACTATCAGTATTGATGAGCTGTTAGAGGCCGCTTTACATGACAAAAAAAGCCACGGCCAAACTATTACCATTATCTATCCGACTCGTTGGGGGCAGTGCGAACTTCGCACCATACCACACAGCGAATTAGCCAATTACGCCATAAAGGAGGTAAAACACCATGGTGCCAACTAATCCATCTGAATTTGAAGCAACTAAAACTGCGACTGTCCAATCTGAATCCGTTACCGTAACCGGAGCCATTCCAACCGGTACCATTGCGGCCATTCCGGCCAAGGCTCACGCTCATCGCGCCTTGATTGCCGCTGCTTTGGCGGACAGCCCGTCCAGTTTACTCATTGCGCACTATTCAGAAGATATTGACGCCACTATCGCCTCTTTGCGTGGCTTAGGTGCTACTATTGAGAAAACAGAGAGCGGGGTTACGGTCACACCAATCCCCGAAAACCAAAAACACGGCACCATTGATGCTCACGAATCGGGTACTACCTTGCGCTTACTCTTATCGGTAGGTTCCGCCATTTGTGATACTACCGATGTAACCGCAGCCGGTCGTTTACCGGATCGCCCGTTGGAGCCGTTAAAAAGCCAATTGGAAGCTCATGGCATCACCTTTTCGGCGGCCAAGCCGCCCTTTACCATTAGCGGTCATTTAACGGGTGGGCTTTTTGAAATGGTAGGCAATGTGAGTAGCCAATTTTTTTCCGGCCTTTTATTGGCTTCGCCAAAACTGGATGAAGATACCTTAATAAACAGCACAACACCGTTACAATCCCGCGATTATGTGACGTTGACCCGTCATGTCATGGCGGATTTTGGCGTTACCGCCTATACCTCCGACGACGGCAACAGTTTTACCGTCCCCAAAGGGCAACATTATCGCGGCCTCGAAAATTATCCCATCGAAGGGGACTGGTCAAACAGTGCCATTTGGCTCGTAGCCGCCGCCATCACCGGCCAACCGCTTACTATCACTAATTTACAACCCGATTCGACGCAGGCGGATCGACGCATCTTAGATATTGTTGACTGCGCCGGCACTACCGTTGAATGGCAAACTGAAGACGGCACCGTTATTGAAGACGATGAATTGGACAAAATTAAAGTACCGTTACGCCTTCATTGTGAAGGTCGCGCCGTTGACCCTATAACGGTTGATTTAGAGCAATGTCCCGACTTATTGCCTGTTTTAGCAGCCTTAGCCTGCAGTATCGAAGGGGAAAGCTGGTTTATCAACGGTGAACGATTGCGCCTTAAAGAATCAGACCGCTTATTAGCCGTTCGTGATTTGGTGAGAACGTTAGGCGGCACCGCCTACATTGAAGGAGATAATCTCTACATTAACGGTACCGGAAGCCTTACGGGCGGCACCGTTACTTCCCACAATGACCATCGTCTCGTTATGGCTGCTACGCTCATGGCGCTATACAGCGATGATCCGATTACGATTACCGACAGTCAGGCCATCAATAAATCCTATCCGCTGTTCTTCAGCCATTGGAATCAATTAGGCGGTCACGCTAAATAATTTACTATATAACCTTTCAAAACAGGAGACACTTATGAGTTCAAGTTTTGGCAAAAATCTTACTATTTCTGTATTTGGGGCCTCCCACGGCAAAGCTATCGGCGCCGTAGTCGACGGTCTGCCCTGCGGTGTAACCGTCGATGAAGCGGCCTTGGCCCGCTTTATGAAACGCCGTGCGCCGGGTCAAAGTTTAATTACGACCCAGCGTAAAGAAGCAGATCAACCCGTATTTCTAAGCGGTCTCGTAGACGGCCAACTCAGTGGTTCACCACTTGCCTTTTATATTGAAAATACGAATCAGCATTCTAAGGACTATAATAATTTACGCGATATTCCGCGCCCATCCCATGCGGACTATACGGCGCGCATGCGCTATGGTGAAAAAGTGGACATGCGCGGCGGCGGTCATTTCTCGGGACGCCTCACAGCGCCACTCTGTTGTGCCGGTGGCATTGCCTTACAAATCCTTAAACAAAAAGGCATTGAAATCGGTGCCCACTTAAAGCAGATTGGCTCAGTACAAGATACCACTATGAGCTTTACCGCCCCGGATATGGCAGCTCTTCAAAAAATAGGCCACGAAACGGTAGCCATGGTATCACCGCAGGCACGCCTTAAAGCTATTACCTATATTGATGAATTGCGCCAGGAAGGTGATTCGACGGGCGGCATTATCGAGCTCTTTGCTACGGGTCTGCCGGCAGGCCTTGGGAATCCGAATTTTGACGGCATTGAAAATCGTCTTAGCCGTGCCCTTTTCGGGATTCCCGGCGTTAAAGGCGTTGCTTTCGGCAGCGGTTTCGACGGTTGCCTCGACCGTGGTTCCAATCAGAACGATCCGTTCCGTTTAGAAAACGGCAAAGTTCGCACCTTAAATAATAATAGCGGTGGCATCCAAGGCGGTATTACCAACGGCATGCCGCTCGTCCTCAAAGTAGGCATGAAACCGACGGCCTCTATCGCCAAAGTACAACCAAGCTTCAGTTATGAAGCCGCTGCCAATACGGATTTACAGATTAAAGGTCGTCATGACCCTTGCATTGCCGTACGTGCCGTACCGGTTGTTGAAGCGGTCACCGCCTTAGTCCTGTTAGATTTCCTCTTAGACAATACGATTAAATTTGATTAATAAGAGCACCAAATTTGATTAACAAGAGTACTATATTTGATTACGGTAAGCTAATATTTTCCTAAGATTCGACTAGCTATTATAGTCGGTACCGAAAAACACATTTCCCATGAACGGAAAGGATATTATTATGAATCATACATCTACGCTGACCCCTTTCGGCCTCCTGGGCAAAACCTTGGGGCACAGCTATTCCCCACAAATTCATAAGGCTCTCGGCAATCCCGACTATGTACTGTACGAACGAGCTCCTCACGAATTAACCGAGTTCTTAGGTCAATCCGAACTGAAGGGCCTGAACGTTACTATTCCGTATAAAAAAGACGTCATGAGTGCCTGCCATACTTTATCCGACGCGGCCAAACATATCGGCGCCGTCAACACCATGGTGCGCCAAGCCGACAATACTTGGTACGGCCACAATACGGACTACGATGGTTTCATCTACATGTTGGAACGAGCCGGTATCTCCATCAAAGGTCAAAAAGTTGTCATTTTAGGTGACGGTGCTACGGCTCATACGATTCATGTGGCTTTAACCGATTTGGAGGCCAAAGAGATTATCCATCTCTCCCGCAAAACAGCCCCTTTTTATAGTGAAGCTAAACATTATGGCGCTGATGCCGATGTACTCATCAATGCCACGCCGGTCGGGACTTTTCCGAATTGTCCGGATAGCTTAATTTCACTGGATGATTTTCCCAAACTCAAAGGTGTAGCCGATGTGATTTATAATCCGTATCGCACGGCTCTGCTTATAGAAGCGGAGAAACGCGGAATTCCCTATACCGACGGCCTCCCCATGCTGGTCGGGCAAGCAGTGGCGGCGGCTAAGCTCTTTATGCAAAAAGACTTTCCACCGGAAGCGACAGAGAATATTATTCGCCAAATGCGTCATGCTCAAGAAAATATTATCCTCATCGGCATGCCCGGTGTAGGCAAAACAACTATCGCCACCGCTCTTGCGAAACGCTTACAGCGACCGCTCATCGACTGTGATGATGTATTTGAAGAACGATACTGTCATCCCGGCGAATATATTAAAACCTATGGGGAACCTGCCTTTCGCGAAAAAGAAACGGCCCTCTTGGCCGAACTTTGCAAAACCACCGGTGCCATTATTGCCACCGGCGGCGGCGTTGTAACCCAGCCGGTTAATTTTCCGATTTTGCGCCAGAACGGTCGTATCTATTGGCTTCGCCGCCCCCTTGAGAAATTAGCCATTGACGGTCGTCCGCTTTCACAAGGTGGTTTGGGGCGTTTAGAGTCTTTATATACTGTAAGAGAACCGCTGTACGAAGCTTTTTCACAATGTAGTTTTGACATACACGATCCGGATACCGGAGCTGCTCAAATCGAGGAGGAATATCATGCACATTTTAATTCTTAACGGCCCTAATATTAATCTGTTAGGTTTAAGAGAGCCGGATATTTACGGCTCTGAAACGTATGAACATCTCGTCCAAATGATTCGCCAACATGCTCACGCTCGCCACATCGCGGTTAGTTTTTATCAGAGCAATCACGAAGGCAGCTTGGTAGACCGAATTCAGGCGGCCCATAATGACGCGGAAGCCATCATTATTAATCCGGCCGCTTATACGCATACATCAATAGCTATTCTTGACGCCTTAAAAGCGATTGCCCTCCCTACGGTGGAAGTGCACATCTCCAATCCTGATGAACGGGAAAGCTTTCGTCATGTCTCCTATGTAAGCGAATATGCTGAAAAAACCATCAAAGGCCACGGGCTTAAAGGCTATATCGAAGCCATAGATTATCTCATTGATACGTATGGCGATAAGGAATAAGACGCCTTTTAGGGCCTGATAAAATTCAATAATTACAAGAAAAGAGGTTTGAAGCTGAGCCATGGTGCTCAACTTCAAACCTCTTTTCCGGTATATAAGTTTTTGTGGTAAGTTTGTTTAGTAAGTTTTAAGTATGATAATTCGTTAAGTACCTTCTTTAGTACTTGTTTCTATAGGATACGTTGTTTAGTGTAAAACTCAATTTATTCTCTTCTTTGTCAACTCCCCAAACCCAGCCCCCGCTGCTGTTTGGAGAATAATTTCAACCAAATCAAAGCCTGACGGTCAGACTGTTTCATTTAAAACGAGATTGTCACATCCACATATATTTTACAATAATAATGCCTACGTTATATACGGCCGATATCTGTATATAACGTATAATATGTTGTTTTAAATGAACCAAGCCATGTCGTCGGTCATATTCTTTGGTGTGAAGGCTACTTTATGCCGTGGCATATGTTTACGTGAGTGGCTGTCCACCAAGTGAATCGTCGAACGAATCTTGCGAACAACGATGTTTTCAGGTTCCGTTTCATAGATGACCACATTCTCAGGTACATCACGTTTAATAACCAGATTACAGCCTATCCGGCTACCGCTGCCTACCATAATGTCGCCCAGTACTTTAGTACCGGCACCGATAAGCACGTCGTCACCGACCGTTGGATGGCGTTTCACGCGTCTTGAGCTCATGCCGCCCAATGTTACGCCGTGGAACAAGGTTACATTATCGCCAACAATGGCAGTTTCACCGATTACGACACCCATGCCGTGATCAATGAATAAACCTTTACCGATTTGTGCGCCCGGATGGATTTCAATCCCCGTCGCATTACGCGAATGCAGTGCCACGCGTCTGGCCAATAATTTGAAACCATGTTTATACAAACGATGGGCAAAGAAATGCCAGAACAAAGCTGTTATATGCGGATAGGTCCACAATACCATCAATACTGATGTGGCAGCCGGATCTGAATCCATAACGCGCTTAATATTATAGCGAATCGCTTGCCAAAGTTCTTTCATACATCCTCCCGGCCGGTATTCCCCCAGCCCCTAAATATCTATGGCCATATAGCTGGCCGTTCATCTCTCTTCAAGCTAAACCTAAGTCAACTTATGGTCGTTCCCCCCGAACGATTATGTCGTCAGATGCTTAGGCTTTTACATATTCAACATCATCAAATTCAAGCATGGATAAGTATTTTTCAACTCCGTCCGGAGCGATAGCTACTACAGGCACACCAGGGTTTTTAGCGGCTAAGTCTTTAGCTGCTTTAATAGCTGCGCCGGCAGAAATACCGATGCTGATACCGCTTTCGCGCATGAAAGTCTGTACTTGAGCGATAGCGTCATCATCAGTTACGGTTACAACTTCATCCATAAGGGATTGGTCGAAGTTTTCAGGAATGAAACCGGCACCGATACCTTGGATTTTATGAGCGCCACCTTTGCCTTCGGAAATCATTGGGGAACCTGCCGGTTCAACCGCAACAGCTTTCACATTGTCATTGTGTTCTTTCAATTTACGAGCCACACCGGTGAAAGTACCGCCGGTACCTACGCCGGCAACGATGATGCCCACATTAGGAACTTGTTCAATAATTTCGGTAGCAGTTGTTTCGTAGTGAATTCCAGGGTTAGCAGGGTTTACGAACTGACCCAAAGTTACGGCACTTGGGTTAGCATCAAGAATTTCCTGAGCTTTTGCCAAAGCACCTTTCATACCGGTTGCTTTTGGTGTTAAGATTAACTGAGCACCATATGCTTTTACCAATTCACGACGTTCTTTACTCATGCTTTCAGGCATTAAAATAACAACTTTAATACCTAAAACAGCGCCTAACATGGCAAGTGCGATACCGGTGTTACCGGAAGTTGCTTCTACCAAGATAGTGTCAGGTTTGATTAAACCTTTCTGCTGAGCGTCGCGCAACATACCATAAACGGCACGGTCTTTAACACTGCCGCCGGCATTGTATTTTTCCAATTTAACAAAAACGTTAGAATCTCCAATTTGATATACAGGAGTATTACCAATCAATTTTAATGTGTCATTTACAGGTTTTGTACTCATAATAATTATCGTCCTTTCTCATAGAGTCTCTCAGCCCTAATAAAAAAAGCCCTTGGTCACATTTGTGACCAAGGGCGATATATCGCGGTTCCACCTTGTTTCATTTGACTGTGCGCACAATCAAACCTTTGCTGTACTATTAAACACATATTCTCCGAAGTATTTCACTTCTATCTGTTTAACTCTATACAGATTCGCTATAACGGGCGACCCCCGAATAAGACTCCCCTATATGACTATAGCTTTGCCTTAATAACTCCGAGATGCACTTCCATACACTTCATAAGACCCGCTTTCACCGTCCGGGCTCGCTGCACATACAATAGTATATGTACTTTTCTCTTCCTCGTCCTGATTTCTATTCAAATCATAAACCTACTATATCACTATGAATTAATACTGTCAACAGCGAAATTTAACTTTTTGATTTTCATCAATTTATTACTGACGAATCTTTGACTCTCTGTTGCATGTACTTTATTTTACTACAACTGTACATTTTTTGCCAGTCCTATTGTATATTATTATTCATTTTACGCTTATTTCGACCGATTTCGTCGAACTTTTTTCAATTTTTGCAATAATTCTCAATACATTACCAAAATAAGCCGGCAAAGAAAAAACAGTCTATTTTCATAGACTGCTCTCTGTTATACATATATATATTTTTGCTCGGTATAACCTAATCTAATGGATATCCGCGTCCCTAATCGCTATCCCGATAAGACACGAGGCCTGCAATTACCGGTCATAGACTTAGCTACTGTCCATCACTCTTCACAGGTCTCAGTCTTACCTGTACTGTCATCTATGCAGTATATTCGAATCTATACTGTCTGTCCAACTCCTCGAAATAACCTATACCTTTAATCTATCCCTGCCGGTTCGACAGAAAGCTGACAGCCTTGAATACTAGGTATATTATAACAAACC
Source organism: Veillonella sp. (assembly GCF_015058545.1). GTDB lineage: Bacteria > Bacillota > Negativicutes > Veillonellales > Veillonellaceae > Veillonella_A. Next base: position 271 of record NZ_SVCB01000105.1, on the reverse strand, counting down.
TTTTGAATATAAGGAATATTTAAAATGAATTTTCGACATAAATATCCGTATCGATTATGCATAATTATCGTCAAAAAAACCGGCTATATAACTTAAAGTCATTTTCTAATTGACTTTAATGTAAAAAAATAGGTTCTATAATTTATTTTGGGGCGCTAAAGAGAAACGCTAGTTGCGTGTCCTCTTGGCGCCTACTTTTTTTTGCACAAAAAAAGATATATTGAATAAAATCCGATACAATAAAGGTGCTAACAATTAACGAAAGGATGTT
>NZ_SVCB01000001.1 GCF_015058545.1 Veillonella sp. | reverse complement strand
TCACTGGTCAAAGATGAGGTTGGTTCGTCCATTACAATAATGCGGGAGTGATGTGACACCGCTTTAGCAATTTCAATGCTTTGAAGTTTGGATACGGATAAGTTGCCGGCCAGTTCCAACGGGTCAATATCAACATCTATTTCCTTAAAAAGAGCCTCTGTGTCGGCCTTCATTTTTTTATGGTCAACGAGTTTCAAAGGACCATAACTTTTAAGCGGAAAACGGCCAAGCCATAAGTTTTCCATAACAGTCTGTTGTAATACGGGATAGAGCTCTTGGTGGATCATAGAAATACCAAGGCCTAAAGCAGTACGGGAGTCGGTAATGTCTACCTTTTCACCGTCCAGAATAATTTGTCCTTCATCTTGTTTGTAGATGCCGAATAAACATTTCATCAAGGTCGATTTCCCAGCTCCATTTTCGCCCATAAGAGCGTGTACCGAACCTGGACGGAGCCGCAGAGATACATCATTCAATGCTTTAACGCCGGGAAATGACTTTGTTATATGTTGCATCTCTAAAATATATTCACTCATGCTTGCCCTCCTACCGGTTCAGTAAGTGAGGGAGGCCTGCAACAAGCCTCCCTACCTACTGCAATGACTACTTATCACCTAAGATTTGATCTGCATTTTCTTTCGTTACGATTTCGTAAGGAACCCAAATATATTGTTTGTCAACAATTTCAAAGCCTGTATTTTCTTTAGTCGGAGTTTCGCCTTTAGCCAATACGAGCATCAAGTTGAATACGGCATCCCCTTGTTTTTTCGCATTGTTAAGAACGGTACCCAATAATGTGCCGTCTTTAAGAGCCTGTACGGCAGGAGCCGTAGCATCCACACCTACAACCGGCATGTATTTGCCGTTCTGGAAGTAACCGGCAGCTTTCAATGCTTCAATAGCGCCTAAAGCCATGTCATCATTGTTAGCGATAACGGCATCAATCTTGTCGCCGTAGCTGGATAAGAAGGCAGCCATTTTTTCCTGACCTTTAACGCGGTCCCACATAGCTGTATCTTGGGCAATTTCTTGTACCTGAATACCTTCATTTTTGAGGGATTCAATTACATATTTGGAGCGAAGTTCTGCATCCTGATGGCCCGGTTCGCCTTTGATAAGTACATAGTGCAATACATTATCGTTGCTCTTATAAGCTTCCGGATGTTTCTTGAAGTAATCCGCTAAGATTTTGCCCTGCATTTCGCCGCTTTGTTCAGCTTTAGCACCTACATAGTACACTTTATCCCATTTAGCCATGTCTTCTTTTAAAGGTTCACGGTTAAGGAATACTACCGGTACGTTAGCTGCTTTAGCTTTGTCGATGATACCACCGGCTGCCGGACGGTCAACAATGTTAACACCGATAGCTTTGTATTTCTTGTTAAGGAACAAGTCAACTTTTTCATTCTGCGTAGGCTGCGAGTTCTGGCTGTCTACGATATCTACTTTAGCTTTGCCTTTAGCATCTGCATCGATACGAGCACGTACGCCGCTCATAAAGGTATCGTCAAATTTGTAAATAGCCACACCTACTTGTGGTAAATCACCACTGCCGGATGTAGAATCACTGCCACAACCTGCCACTACTAAGGTACCTACTGCGAAGGTAGCCAACATTGCTGCTTTCCATGCCTTTTTCACGAGAAATTCCTCCTTTGAGACGAAAATGTAGACTCTATAATTCGCTTTCTTCCAGCGTATCTACCAACCATTCGTTTAGCGACCGTTGAGCCATACTTCACTGGCTCTGCGGCTGCTGACAATATCCACCATACCCAGCAATGTGTAGTAGCTACCGTTGCCGGAGTAAACCAAATCGACGGATTGTGCCCGATGTAAATTCTTTTCCAATACGGTACGTAAAATCGGATCCATAGTCCTTACCGCATTGCCCATAGCGCTGCTTACAACGATGCGCTGCGGGTTAATCATATTATATAAATTAGCTAAGGTAATGCCTAAGTATTTGCCTACTCGATTTAAGGCTTCCAAACAAATTTCGTCGCCTTCCACGGCGGCCTCATAAATAGGCTCTACCCGGAATGCATCGTTCAATATGGCTCCATTGTCAGTCACTTTGGATAAACGGCCTTTTTTAATCTCCGTTAACACATATTCACGAATAGCTGTTTCCGACGCCACTTCTTCCAAGCGCGTGTAGGAATCCTCTTTTGTTTCATCAATGTCGATGACAGAGTAGCCGATTTCGCCGGCATAATCATTGTAACCGCGGTATAGCGAGCCGTGATAAATCAAAGAGGCGCCGAGACCGTAGCTGAATTTCAAAACCAAGAGGTTTTCAATGCCCTTGCCACTGCCGTAATAATATTCGCCGGTAGCGAGGCAACGCACGTCATTTTCCACATAGGCCGGTAATTGGAACCGTTCTTCCAAAATGTACTTGAACGGAATGTTGGACCATTTACCGTTTGGTGAAAAAATGGAAATTCCTTTTTGCGAATCCACGGGACCGCGTAAGATGAGGCCGATAGCGGCAATCGTCCAACGCATATCCTCAATGATATCTTCGATACAATGATAAATCGTATTTAATATTTCTTCTGATGAAAGTCCGATAATCGACTGTTGCATCTGATGTAAAATAATGCCACCCGATTGCACCACATAGCAAAATACATTATGAGTACGTACGTGAACCATCAGCATCATTTCTTTTTGCTCATTAAATTTCAACAGCATCGACGGCCGCCCCAATGCACTGCGCTCCTGTCGTTCTTCATAAATAAGACCTTTTTCAGCCAACGTACTGCAAATATTGGTTACCGTCGGTGGTGTAATGCCCGTATTGCGAGCAATAATTGCTTTTGAAACAGAGCCGTTACGACGTATGTAATTTAAAATTATTTCGTCATTGTTGAGTGCCTGTTTAGTTTGCATCTTGTCCCCTTCCCGAAAGCCTATAAATTATATACGCCATCGCCTATCTCAGCATCATATAAGGTCGGTACAGTGCCAATAGCCTCTTCATAAAGCTTTGGTACCGCTTCTTTAAAAGCCTCTACGTTATCGCTGGCTACCAAAGCAATCGCACAGCCCCCAAAACCGGCGCCCGTCATACGCGATGCCAAACAGCCCGGTTGCTTACGAGCAATTTCTACCATCGTATCCAATTCCAAACCGCTTACTTCATAGTCATAGCGCAAGGATTCATGAGACGCCGTAATAATTTCGGCAATCTTTGCCGTATTACCTTCACGAAGGGCATCCATGAATGCCATAACGCGTAAGTTTTCAGTAATCGCATGGCGAGCACGGCGACGCAATACGTCATCTTCGATGAGGTCCAAGTCCTCTAAGGTACCCAGGGATAGGCCCGATAGGGGATGATGTTTTTGGATTTCGGCCAACGCCGCATCACATTCACCTTTGCGCTCGTTAAATTTGGAATCTACCAAGCCGCGTTTTTTATTGGTGTTCATAATGATAAGGTGATAGTCGCCCCAGTTGAGCGGTACATGTTCAAATTCCATCGCCGTGCAATCGAGGAGCACGCCGTGCCCTTCTTTACCGTAGCTGATAGCGAATTGGTCCATGATGCCCACTTTAACGCCTACGAAATTGTATTCAACCTGCTGTGCCATTTCTGCCAACTTCGTGCGGTCAATCGGCGTCTTACCGAGATGCGTCCACAGCATGTAGCCCGTTAAATCGAGAATACAAGCAGAAGAGGAGAGACCTGCACCGGCCGGTAAATTACCACTGTAGAATAAATCCATACCCGGTAAGCTGTAACCATCTTTTTTCAAATATTCAATGATACCCAACGGATAGTTGGCCCAATCATGTGCCTCATCATAGACGAAGTCATCATTAATATCCACCACGATGGTCGCTTCCATATTTTCAGAATAAAGACGAACTTTAGAATCGTCCCGCAAGCGCATAGCGCCCCAAATCCCGCAAGTCAGAGCGGCCGGAAACACATGACCGCCATTGTAATCCTGATGTTCACCAATGATGTTCACACGCCCCGGGGCAAAATAGCAATCAATGGGTTCTCCGGTATCGCCGAATTGCTCAATAAATTTAGCTATTAGTTCCTCTTTAGTCATTACTTTCTTCCCTTTCTATAATCTTCGTCACCAGCTTACGCAAAACCGGTGCCGTTTCTTCAACTGCGCTCGTATTGGCGGCGGCCCAAGCGCCCATTTCGGAGGAAGCATAGTATTTAATCTTATTAGCTTCTCTAAATGGCGGATAAAATTCAATATGGAAATGATAATAATCGTTAGCATCATCATATTCCGGCGAGTTAACCGGCCGTTGATGGTAAACCATCATGTACGGGAACGGTGCATTAAATAATTCGTCGAATGCGTGGGTAACCACTTTTAACATGCGAGCCAAATCTTCTTTTTCTTTGGCCGTACATTCGGAAAGCATGCTGAAATGACGTTTCGGCACAACGAATACACCGTACGGATAATCCGTAAAGAACGGAATATACGCTAAGAAGCTGTCATTTTCGGCTACAATACGCAAATCCGATTTTTGTTCCGCTTGGTTCATCTGACAGAGCAAGCAACGCTGGGTGTGTTCATAATGATCCTTGCAGTTCTTAAGTTCCGTTTCAATCTTCTGCGGCACGAACGGATACCCGTAAATCTGTCCGTGAGGATGCGGCATCGTTACACCCACGGCTTCCCCTTTGTTTTCAAACGGATAAACATACTTAATCTTCTTATCCGCTGCAAGAGCCGTACAACGATCCGAAATTAATTCCAACAGGTCGATAATATGGCCGACGGACAATTCATAGAATTTAACCGAATGACGCGGCGAGTACAAGATAACTTCGCACTTACCATGATTTTCTGCGCTCTTGTAAAAACCTGTTTCATCCACAAACGGTGCTTCCGGATGCTGGGTTAGAGCCGGAAAATCATTATCATAGGCATACACGGTAAATTCGGATGGTACCTTTTTCCCTTCTCCCGGGCAAAACGGGCACCAATCTTTTGGCATAGTGGGACGTAATTTACGGTTTGACGCTACCATCGTCCATGTGCCGAGCAATGGATTCCATCTTAGTTCTGACATAATCTCCGCTCCTCACATTTAATAAACTACTTAAGAAAATATATTACAAATATATTTTCGCTCATGATTGCTATTTTTTCAAGTAAAATTTTACAAAAACTCATACCTATTTGACATACATTTTACTAAACTCAAAAAGAGGTCATAAAACCGCATTATTACTGCAGTCTTACAACCTCTTAAGTCTGTTTTTTATAATTTTTTATTCAAATTTTAAGTAAATTAGTTAATTTCTTAATTAAGTATTACCCAAAAACATATATTAAACAATTAAGCAAAGTGCTCATTTAATATAAGTAAAATACGCATGTAATTGGTTATTTCTTAGCCACAGCCGCCATGAGCGCTTTAAGATCCGTGCCTTCGGCCACCATGCGCCAAGTTTCCAGTTCATCACTATCAACCAATAAATAGAGGTACGCCCACACGATGCGGTTATAGCGTCTGAAATCAGTAACAACCTTGACCACCTTCGACACAATGCCCACATCTTTGGCCACATCTTCAATCGTCTTCAAAAGCTCAACCGTATGACCATTGGCAATGGCTTTCACACAAGACGTAGTCACTTGGCCCAAACGATCATGCAAAGCACCTTCCACATTCGGAACGCCGCGCGCTTCAAAAATCTTGCGCAATTTAGAGCGAACCAGCATGGCTTCTTCGGAACCGATATGCATGAAGACAATGCTCATCCCCTGATCATCCAAACGTTCACCGAAAAGGCGATTCATCCCTGCTTCGCTAATGAGGAACGTACCGTCACTGTTGCGGCATTCCCGTTCGTTAAAACGATTGAGACCGCTCCCCTGACAGGCCTTAATAACCGCAGTCAAACCGACTTCCCAAATTTTAGCCGCTTCGCTGTCCGTAAACACTTGGTCTACCACCGACTTTGGTGCTTTTACCACCGGTTTCTTATTGGCCAGTTCCGCCAAGGTGGCAATACTGTGTTCTTCAAAATATGGTTTTTCAAATTCATAACGCGCTTGCGCTACCATCTGTAACAATACATCATCCGGCTTTTCAGCATAACGGCCATCGAACGCATCCTTGCCGTACCAATTAACAACTACGTCGTCGATTACCACTAATTGCAAGGTATCATGCACAGACAACGTTCCTTTTTCAATCGCTTTGCTCACTTGAGCTGCCAATGCCAAATACCCTTTTCTCATAGCCTCTGAATCACAACGAAATTCTCGCATAATACACATCCTTCCTGCCGAACGCACATAACGTCCGACCGTCTCTTGTCGCTTAATATTTTTCACAATAAATTCATCTTAATAATTTCTATTTTAATCAAAAATCTAGATAATCTACTACATCTTATAATAGCAGTAAAAAACATTATACGCTAGAGTCAAAATCAAAAAAATCATAGGTATTATGCGTTTATAGAATTACACCGTAGCGTGAGCATTCACAGCGGGTATTTCGTGACTATTTGTCCATTATGAGTATGCATCTCCATAAAATCTAGGTGTTTTTCATCTTTTATTTTAACAATATACCATCAAATTTCTTTCTTAGGTTTATCATTTTGCGCTACTCTTAATTCTTCTCTAACTCTCATCAATATTTTTCCCAAATTATTCTCTCCTTCGCCATCGACCATCCCCCAGAAGGTATCGCCCCAATCATTGCCTTCTATCAGCATTCTATCTCCCGTTGCCAACAGTTTGGCCTGCAGTTTTTCATTTTGTAAAAACTTAGCTTTAACTATATCATACATAACTCGCAACTTAACCTTCTCCCAATCAGCACGTATGGGCTTCATATTGCGACCTATGCGCCGTGCAAAATCAGGCCGCTTCACTCTCTTACCATTTTCATACGTTGCAAATCCGTCGCCGCTTTAGAACCTTGATACGCTGCCTCTGCCGAATAGTACGTGTCGCCCATGTAAAATACCTTATAGCCGCTAAAATTCGACAGAAAGCTATAGGTCCCTCTAAAACGATCAATCACCGGTGGTATTTCATCGTCGCGAAGTTTCAAAATATCACAGCGCGAGTAAGTCGGTTTATCGGCTTTCTTTTCAGCTTTAACTGCCGTTTTCTTTTCAACTTTAGCTACTGTTTCCTTCGCACTTGCCTGTTTACCCCGCTGCTTTTTCGTTGCTAATTCTTTATTCGGCATCTGTCTTTTGTCTGTTTCAGTCATCATTATTACCTCCCCTTTACCTACGCATTAGTTTTAACAGTAAAAAATAGCCTCCTAAACAACTGTCTAAAAAGCTATTATTATCGTATTAAACTTATACTTTTTTGCCTATAAATGAGTAGTTCAAATGACTTAATACAAAATTTTAGCCGCCTCAATAAATACGTGAAACCCTTGTCAACACAGGTCAAATCTCTAACTTTCGATGATTGAATTACTAAAAATTTCGATTTTTTTAGTCTACTCCCTTGAACTCTTTGTTTTTCTTGTGCTATAATAAAGACATAGAAAAAAATCGATATTCAAACAAATAGCGATATTTGAAGGGAGATTATAACATATGAAATTACAAAAATTATTAGTATTAGGTTTAGCATTAACAACTGTTGCGGGCGTAGCTTCCGCTAAAGATTTACCAGCCAACCAGTGGTACTGGGTACACTCCGATGCAGATTACACAACTTCTGTAAACGTACCTTCCGTTAACTATGATGTAAATACTGACACTGCTGATTTCCAGGCAGCTGCCGTAAACCCTAACACAGGTCTTACTGACGTTGTTAACTACAAATTAGACTTCGCTAACAACACGATCTACACTTACCAGAAAGATGTATATCCTAACAACTCCAATGACGTTCAGAGCACTACCAACGCTAACGGTGCGGGCCATGCTATTCAGCCTAACACAGCTGACGCTGCTTTAGAAACTGTAGTAGCTAACCTTGTTAACCGTGACTACCAGTTGAAAAACAAACCGGACATCGCTATTACTCCGGCCGAAGCTCAACAGAAAAAAGTAGAAGACGCTAAAATTGCCGCTACTTGGCAGAACGCACAGGCTCAGAGCAACTTAGAAGCTCAGAAAACCGATATCATCATCGACAAAACTGACACTGAAGCTCAGAAACCTGCAAAATAATAAATAATAAATAATAAGTATTACGTACTAAGGCATTTATTAATTAATTTATATTTCGCCTTGTAACATAACTATTCTCTCTCAGTTGTACTTATTAAGCCGACAAACAATAGCCCAAGCGTAACAACCGTATGCATTGGTCTATTCATATCATAAGAGGCAGTAACCATCCGAACCGACTCGGAGGTTACTGCCTCTTTTTGTGTACAGGCTAATATTTGGCTTATAAGACAAAACGAGGAGGCACCGGCCTCCTCGCTTAACTTTATATCATCTATTCGTTTTCTACCAAGGCAAAGCAACGTGCCGCAAAGCCGGTGCCACCTTTCAACTTAGGGAAAGTTACAAAGATAACGGCCCCCACCGGTGGTAATTCATCTAAGTGAGCCAACACTTCCACCTGAATTCTATCCTGCGACAAAATATACTGTTCAGCCGGCAACGGATGTGAATCCGGTTGGAAGGCTCGAATCGCTGCATCCGTATCAGCTGTTTCATGACCGATAGCGCCAACATTACGTTCTTTCACCAAAAACTCCAATGTGGGAATCGTCCAGCCCGGCGTATGAGGGGTGCCGTCGGCATCCTTTTTCTGAAAATCATCAGCCGGTTGTTTATACCAATCCGTTCTAAAAGCTACAAACGCCCCTTCC
>NZ_SVCB01000104.1 GCF_015058545.1 Veillonella sp. | reverse complement strand
AACATCCTTTCGTTAATTGTTAGCACCTTTATTGTATCGGATTTTATTCAATATATCTTTTTTTGTGCAAAAAAAAGTAGGCGCCAAGAGGACACGCAACTAGCGTTTCTCTTTAGCGCCCCAAAATAAATTATAGAACCTTTTTTATTGCTCAAAATAATGTATACATTGAAATTTAGAAAATAAAGAAGGTAAATGAATATAATATGAAGAATTGTTTATATAATGCAGTTATTAAATTAGCGTTTTAAGGGAGATATTTATTGTGAATTAAAATATATTAACATAAGTTTAGGAGGTGTAAATACAAAGTTAAAGCTGTTTAATTATTTCACTGTTAGGGGTTAAAGGGGAAAGCTATGAATAGGATTTATAAGGTAATTTGGAGTAAAGTAAGTAATCAGTATGTTGTTGTATCTGAATTAGCTCGTAAATGTAATAAAAACTTGGGGAATTCACTCCGTACAGCATATAAGGCTGGCGTCTTGTTAGCCGTATTAACATTGACAGTGGGGATAAATGTAGATGCTGCTATTAACGGAAGCTGGACGACAGGTGTTGATACTAATGGTAATTTTACAGCTCATATGGACACTGAAAATACTTTGGGCGGTGGTGCTAAAAACAATACTGTAGTCGGTGATGATAATAAAGTTCATACCAGTAATAACGATATTATCGGGGATAAAAATGAATTAGGTATAGATACCGGAAGTAACTATGTTATCGGTGATGGAAATACCATTTCTTTATTACAATCTTCATGGATAATCGGTAATGCGAATAAATTATATACTGGTGAAGATTACGGTTATTGGGACTATAGTAACACTCTAATTTTAGGAAGTAGAAATACTTCAGCTCAAGAAATCAATAGTACAATTCTTATAGGTAATGATAATAAAGTAAATTCTTATATGGCAGACTCCGTAGCGATTGGTAACGATATGGAATTTGGCTTCAATACAAATGAGTCAGTTATTATTGGGTATAAGGCGAAAAATGGGCCTTCCTTAGAAGAGGCGGAACAAATTCAGACAACGCCAGGTAGTAACTATTCAGTCGTTATCGGTTCTGAGGCTAGTAATAAGTCACCTGCTAGTATTGTAATTGGTGCGTGGTCTAAAATGGGCAATGATAGTGATGGCTCAGGAAGAGGCATCGTTATTGGAAATGGAATTGCAATTGGAGATAAATCTGAGGAGTCTATCGCCATAGGTTCAGGCAAAACTAAAATTAATGATGAAGCTGATGAAGGCATTGCAATAGGCAAAGATGTAACGATTGGAACTGAATCGGATCACGTTATTGCTATTGGGGGCGTAAAAGCGAGTGTTGGTAACGACTCCTCACATAGTATGGCTATAGGTTCTTTTTCAACGGTTACGGATAAAGTATCGTATGGCTCAGCGATTGGTTATGGCGCATCAGTTAAGAGTTGGTATGCTATTGCTTTAGGTGATGACGCATCAATCGAAGGGAAATCTAATAACTCCGTTGCTATTGGACATGAGGCGAAAATTGAGTATTCTGCACAGAAGACAGTTGCTATTGGCAGTGAGTCTCATATTGGAACTGAGTCTGATGATAGTATTGCTATAGGTGTTAAGTCTAATATAGGTACAGGCTCTGATGAGAGTATCACTATTGGGGCCAATGCTACGCTTAATGATGAGTCCGATGGTTCGATAGCATTGGGTGCAAATTCAAATATTAAGGGCTTTAATAATATAGCGATAGGCTATACAGCACAAGTCACAGATGATACTGAAGATGTTGAACAAGCAATTTCTTTAGGATATAAAGCTAATGTTAATGGTACATATAGTACCGCAATAGGTAGTGAAGCTTCTATCATAGATAATGCTAAAGAGGCATTGGCTATCGGTTACAAAGCAAAGGCAAATGGTTCTTATGGTATTGCCTTAGGCGGGGAATCTATAGTCACCGGTGGAGCTCAATATGCGACGGCCATAGGTCATAGCGCTCAATCCGGCAGTGAAGGAGCAACTGTTATAGGTGCAAAATCAACTATTGGCAATGAGTCCAATTATTCTTTTATCGGTGGCTATGATTCTTCGATACCGGATAATGTGTTTGGCGCGACTGTTGTTGGTTCTAAGGCTAGTGCCAAGTATGACTACACAACGGCTATCGGTGCTGGGAGTAAAGTAGAAGCAGATACGGATTATAGTGTAGCTTTGGGTAGTTTTAGTGAAGTAAAAAAAGGGAATTTGTTTACTCGCAAAAAGTTGAAAAACTTTAAAGCGAAACTTGGCGATTTTTATAATGCAAAATGGAATATTTCAGCCGCAGATGGTTATAATGGAGTGGTTTCAGTCGGTACCCCGGGAGATAAACGACGTATTATTAACGTGGCCAAGGGGCGAATTAGTGAAAAATCGTCAGATGCTATTAATGGCAGTCAGATTTATTACTTAGCTAATGATTTAATGAATCAAATTACCGCTGCCGGCGGTAGTGTTGCACCGGGAACGAATATTGCGTCTGTAGTTGAAGGCACTGATAAAGACGGCAAGAAACAATATACTGTTAATGCTAAAGGTGCCAGTGTAAGCGTTGATGAAAATTTCGTTTTAACATCGAAAGAAGATGCCTCAACAAATATAACGGATTACAACATTAAGTTAAACGACATTGTTACAATCGGGACCGCTACAGAAGGCAACCATCCGATTAAAATTGATGGCAAAGAAGGTTATATTACCGGCTTAACTAATACGACACTTACGGTTGAAGATTTTGCGACTGTTGGTCGTGCAGCTACAGAAGAACAGCTTAAAGCTGCTATGGGGGATATGAAAGCGGATCAAAAACTTCGAGACCAACATCTAGTTGCAAATCCGGCTGGTGGTAACTATAAAGCTGATGCCGAAGGTAAAGTAACCTTAAAAGTTCAAAGTATTGACGATAATGGCAAGACGATATATAACGATGTAGTTGTGGAAGATGTGGCCTCTAAGACACATTTAGACAATCTGCAAAAACAGGTTGGGGATGGTAAGTACATCAATAACGAGACCGGCCAGGGAAATGTTGTCAACAACAATATGAATGTGACCCAAGCTATTGGCGAATTAGATAAGGCTATTGATACAGTTAAAGGAGAAGCTAGTAAGCATATTGATATCAATAAGGGCAATGGTATTCATCTCGAAAAAATTGACGAAACTGAAACTGAGGGAGCTATTCATGTTATATCCCTTGAAAATGACATTACTTTGGCAGAAAATGATAGTGATCACAGTGTCCGTATTAATGGTATAGATGGTACCGTTACAGTTACAGATAAAGTATCAGCAGGCGTAACTTCAATTAGTAGTGATGGTGTAACAGTAGGTGAGAATACTTATATCACGACAGAAGGGCTTAATGCGAATGACCAGTTAATTACCAATGTGAAAGCAGGGGTAAGTGATACAGATGCTGTCAATGTAAGTCAATTAAAAGAGCTTGAACAAAATGTGACGAACAACAGCAATGCTATCGTTAACCTCGGCGGCAAAGTAAACGAATTAGACAACCGCATCGACAAAGTAGGTGCCGGTGCCGCCGCGTTGGCAGCCCTTCACCCACTAGACTTTGATCCGGATGACAAATGGGACGTTACCGCCGGTTACGGTCACTATCGTGGTGAAAACTCCGTAGCCTTGGGTGCTTTCTATCGTCCTAACGAAGACACCATGTTTAGCGTAGGCGGTACCATAGGTAACGGCAACAGTATGATAAATGCCGGGATTTCCCTTAAAGTCGGTCAAGGCAACAATGTGTCTACCTCTAAGGTAGCCATGGCCAAAGAAATTAAAGACTTACGTCAAGAATTGGAAGCTTTGAAATCAGCCATGCTCGACTCCCAAGCAGGTCGTAAGATTGATACATCCAAACTGCAACTCTTCCCGGATGTACCGCAGAATCATTGGGCCTATGAATACGTTGCCGTACTCGCCGGTAACGGCATGATTAAGGGCAATGCGGATGGTAACTTTGCCGGCGATCGTCCGTTGACCCGCTATGAATTTGCTCAAATGTTATACGATGCCATGCTTAACGGTGCTACTTTGTCGGATAAGATTCTTACCGAATTTGCTCCGGAATTGGAACGCTTCACAGTAGATGTCGTTCATACGGACAAAGATGGTAATCCGACGGTAGAACGTGTTCGTGTAAAAAAATAATCAAATCGTGAAAAATTTAATAATTTTGCCGAACAACCGGTAAATAGCTAAAAAAAAAGCCTGCATCTGGGGTGATGTACACCTCGGATGTAGGCTGTTTTGCATTTTCATTGACAATAGTTCATCTGAGAATTACAAAAACTCGATTTTTACATAAACTTTACAAATGAAAAGTGTAATGTTGTTAACCACGATTGCCAATTCGTGTTATACTAAGAGTAAAGGCTTTGTAAATTATCAAGATAGTGTAAAATGTATTTGTGTGGAGGAGTCGAACATGTCCTTACAAGAAGTCTCAGAACGACCTTTGGTACTCGGCGTTTTGACCGTATCGGATACCCGTACACCGGAAACCGATAAGGGCGGCGACACGGTTGTTCAACTAATCGAGGAAGGAGGCCATATTGTAAAAGTCAGGACGATTGTACCTGATGATTTTACAAGAATTTCCGAAGTATTGCAACGTTGGATTGCAATCGAAAGTCTGGATGCTGTTATTTTAACAGGCGGTACAGGCATAGCCAAGCGTGATGTATCGATTGAAGCAGTGGAGTCACTGTGCACTAAAATAATCCCGGGATTTGGCGAATTATTCAGATATTTAAGCTTCACCGAAGATATCGGCACGAGAGCCATTGCGTCGCGAGCAACGGCCGGTGTAAGTTCCGATGTATTGCTTATTTCATTGCCCGGATCGGTCGGCGCCGTTACACTCGGCATGACCAAATTAGTATTGCCTGAAATTCGTCACTTAGTTTTTGAAATCAATAAATAGCAAGTACCACAATCATAAGTTATGGAGGATATTATGGCTTTTCATTTAAAAGGCAAGGAAGAAAAATTTTTCAACATTTTAAATAATCATGTTTCACTATGCCATGACGCATCCGTTGTTATGGAGCAGGCATTTAAAAATGAATTACCTAAAGAAGAAGCACTCCGCGTAATCGATCAGAAAGAAAAAGAAGCCGATCAATTGGTGAACCAAACGATTGAACAGTTGCGTTCCACCTTTATTACCCCAATGGATCGTGAAGATATTCAACAACTCATTGAACAGTTGGATATTACCTTGGATAGCATGAAAGACATTATGGATAAAATGTGCATGTATAACGTAGGTCAACCTACCAAAGGTGCTATCCGTTTAATTGAAATTGTGCAGAAATGTTTAAAACATATTACAAAATCCATTTCTTATATGAATAGCCTTAAGAAGAATCATGTTCGTGTAGAAGGCCGCGTGCTTGAAGTACTTCGTTTGGAAGAAGAAGCTGACGCCGTATATCATGAAGAAATGGCCATTTTATTCCGCGATTGTAAAGATCCGATTGAAATCATCAAATGGAAGGAAATCCTCAGCTCCATGGAAGAAGTCATTGACGGTTGCGAGGATTTGGTCGGTACATTCCGCCGGGTTGTGTTGAAGTATGCTTGATCATTGGTTTGTATGGCTGGTGGTACTTTTAGCATTGGCTTTTGACTATATTAACGGGTTCCATGATACGGCCAACGCCATTGCGACATCCGTATCGACGCGAGCCATTTCACCTAAAAAAGCGGTTATGATGACGGCGGTCCTCAATTTCGTGGGGGCTCTCGTAAGTACCGGTGTAGCTAAGACCATCGGCGGTGATTTAGTTATGTCCGCCAATTTAATTAATGCGGAAGTTATCAGTGCGGCCCTCTTGGGCGCTATTATTTGGAACTTGGTTACATGGTGGTACGGAATTCCGAGTTCTTCGTCACACGCCCTTATCGGCGGTGTTATCGGGGCGGTTATGGTAGCTGTGGGTCATGAAGCCCTTAATTTTAACGGCATCGGTAAAATTTTCTTATCACTCGTGTTATCGCCGATTATTGCCATGATTTTAGGTTATATTATCATGCACATCTTGTTGTTCCTGTTCGGTAGTTTTTCGCCGATTGCTTTGAATGACAGATTCCGCAATATGCAGTTATTATCCGCCACCTTAATGGCGTTTTCCCACGGTTCTAATGATGCGCAGAAGGCGATGGGGATTATTACCTTAACCTTACTTAGCGGCGGTTATATCGATACTTTGGATGTACCAACTTGGGTAAAAGTAGCCTGTGCGTCCGCTATGGCCTTAGGTACGGCAGCCGGCGGTTGGCGTATTATCAGCACCATGGGTACTAAGATTTTTAAATTGGAAAGCATCAACGGCTTTGCCGCCGATTTGAACTCCGCCATTACGATTTTTACCGCTACTTTCTTACACTTACCGGTATCGACCACGCACGTTGTGAGCGGCTCGATTATGGGGGTAGGGACGGCTAAACGTGTTAAGGCCGTAAACTGGGGTGTAGCGCGCTCCATGGTATTAGCTTGGTTTGTGACCATTCCGTTAAGTGCCATTATGTCAGGCATAGCCTATTTAGCAATCGATATGATTCGCGAAATTTTATAAAAATTCGCTGAATATCTTGTAAAATTGAATAGATATGTTATTGCAATTACACACTGTATTGTCTATAATGTAAGTAATAGAAAAAATGCTCGAGATTTGAGCATTTTTTTGTGAACTCAATGTATACTAAGATTGTATTGTTCAATCTTACAAAAGGGAAAGCGAATTATTGGGATAATGATTCGAATTAGGATTTAGGGGGTCACAATGAAACTTAACCAAGCAACAGATTATGCATTCCGTATGGTTTTGCATATGTCGCTCCTGCCGAATGGGACGAAAATTACCGGCGGGGAGCTCGCCAAAGCGCAGAAAATTCCGGATCGATTCCTTCTCAAAATAATGAGAAATTTAATATCAGGCAATATTATGCAATCGTTCCGTGGTGTAGATGGCGGTTTTGCCTTAGCACGTAAACCTAAAGAAATCACTTTATTAGATGTTATAGAAGCTGTAGAAGGGGCAACCTATTTGCAGCGGTGTTTGTATGATAGTGAAACTTGTTCCCGTGGTTGTCACGGTAATTGTTCGGTACAAGAGCAATTTTGTCAAATTCAAAGCCATTTAGTTAAGGAACTACAAGCTGTGGATTTTGAAACCTTGGCGAAACGTGAACGAGAAATACATTTACAGAGAGTTTGTCCATCGAAGGCGCAAGCGCGCGATTTATAAGTGAGGAGGTTTTACGTATGATGGAAGCATTACTGTTAGCTCGATGGCAATTTGCCTTGACATCGATCTATCACTGGCTGTTCGTTCCGGTAACTCTCGGGATGACAGTTGTCGTTGCAATTTTGGAAGTTACCTATGTATCGACAAACAATGAAGTTTACAAAAAAATGGCAAAGTTCTGGGGGAAATTATTTTTAATCAATTTTGCCATGGGTGTTGTAACCGGTATCGTACAGGAGTTCCACTTCGGTATGAACTGGGCTGAATATTCCCGTTTCATGGGCGATATCTTCGGCGCACCTCTTGCTTTGGAAGCTTTAACAGCTTTCTTCCTTGAGTCCACTTTTATGGGTGCTTGGATTTTCGGCTGGGACAAATTGTCCGCTAAAGCTCATGCGGTTGTAGCCGTATTGGTAGCTATCGGTACCAACTTATCCGCTTTCTGGATTTTGGTTGCCAGCTCCTTTATGCAGCATCCGGTTGGTTATGTGATTCGTAATGGCCGTGCAGAAATGCAGGACTTCGGCGTTATTTTGAGCAACGGTTATGTACCGGGTCAATTCAGCCATATTTTCTTTGCCGGTCTCATGACTGCAGGCGTTATCATCGCATCTATCAGTGCTTGGCACATTCTCCGCAATAATGCGGTAGATTTCTACAAACGCTCTATTAAATGGGGCTTAGTTTTCACCATTATCGGTGGTGTTTTAGTTGCCGGTGCCGGTCACTTACATGGCCAGTATGTAACTAAAGTACAACCTATGAAAATTGCATCCGTTGAAGGTCTTTGGGACACAACTAAAGGTGCATCTTTCAGTTTAGTTGCTTCGATTGATGAAAAAAATCAGGTAACTAACAGTGCTATCGAAATTCCGGGTTTACTCAGCTTCATCGCTACTGATGACTTCAACGGCGAAATGAAAGGTATGAAAGACCTTCAGAATGCTGATGTACAGAAATATGGTCCTGGGGACTATATCCCACATGTAACTTCCATGTACTGGACATTCCGTGCTATGATTTTCTCCGGCTCTTTAGTATTGTTGGTAGCTATCATTGCCTTCGCAATGAACCGTGCCGGCAAATTGGAACAATCCCGCGGTATGTTACAACTCGTATTCTGGATGTTACCATTCCCTTACATTGCTAATGCAACCGGCTGGTATGTTGCTGAAATGGGTCGTCAACCATGGATCGTTTACGGCTTACAGAAAACAGCTGACGGTGTATCCAGCACTGTAACGGCTGCTGAAGTTTGGACTACTATTATTGGTTTCTCCGCTGTTTATATCTTGGCAGCGATTGCAGCTCTTTACTTAGCTGTTAAACACATTAAAAAAGGTCCTGAAGGCAATCCGTCTCATGATATCGAAGGAGAGGAGGCAGCATTATGGAAGTAATTTTACAGAACTTAGACGTAGTGTGGTTCATCCTCGTTTGCGTATTATTCGCCGGGTTCTTCACACTTGAAGGCTTTGACTATGGTGTAGGCATTTTGCTTCCATTCTTAGGTAAAACTGATGTGGAACGTCGTCAAATGATCAATACGGTTGGTCCTGTATGGGACGGCAACCAGGTATGGATGATTACGGCCGGCGGTGCAACATTTGCATCTTTCCCACATGTTTACGCTACTTTATTCAGTGGTTTTTACTTGGCTTTGTTCTTGATGTTGGCTGCATTAATTGCGCGCGGCGTGGCATTCGAATTCCGTAGTAAAGATAAATCTATTGCATGGCGTAAAACTTTCGATTATTGCATTTTCTTCGGTTCTTTAATTCCGGCTCTTCTTTGGGGCGTTACCGTTGGTAACTTGATTCAAGGTACTCCAATCGATGCTCAGATGAACTTCGTAGGCGGCTTCTTCGATTTGCTTAGCCCTTACACAATCCTTTGCGGTTTGGCATTCATCTTGGTATTCGTTTATCATGGTGCTTTGTACACGGCGATTAAAACAACCGGTCCTATCGCTGAACGTGCACGTGCTACCGCTTTGGTAGAAGGCGTGATTACTGCTGTAGGCGCGCTCGTATTAGTAGGTGCTACTTACTACTACACCGATTTATTCAACAGCATGATTGCAACAGTTGCGTTTGCTCTTTGCATCGTATTCTTCTTGATTTCCTGGGGCTTCACCCGCGTACGTCGTCCGGGCGTTGGCTTCACATTCAGCTGCTTGAGCATTATTTCGGTAACAGCTGCTTATTTCTCAGGTTTGTTCCCACGTATCATGGTTTCCAGCTTGAACCCTGCTTGGAGCTTAACAATTAAAAACGCATCTTCTTCCGAATATACGTTGACATTGATGACGATTGTAGCCCTTATCTTCGTGCCAATCGTATTGCTCTACCAAGCTTGGACTTACTGGACATTCCGTCATCGTGTAAGCCCTGACGATTTACACTATTAATTAAATACTGACTCATTAGAGCCTTCGATTGGATTATAATGAGATTTTGAAAAGCGTGCCGCAAGGTGCGCTTTTCTTTTTGTATGGCGGTGCTTTTCCTTTAATATTCAGCCATATCATTTTATATATTTATTCGTATTCGATATACTAAAAGACGGAATAAATTGTATTATGAGATTACAGATGTCCCCGGAGTGTGGTAAGATAAAGATAGCAGTTGAAAAATACTCGTAATTAAGACATTAGGGAGGCGTGGTTCACATGAGTACATATAAGAGTGTTGCATTTGCCAACGATAATCGTGAAAAATTTATAGCTATGCGTCGTGATTTGCATCAATATCCGGAACCGGGTTGGTTGGAATATCGGACGGCGGCTATGGCAGCCGATCGTTTGACCGAATTAGGTTACGATTTAAAAGTCGGCAAAGAGGTTGTTAAGGCCGAATCACGTATGGGGGTTCCGGACGAAGCCGTTATGAAAGCGGCTATGGACCGAGCGCTTCAAGAAGGGGCTAATCCAAAGTGGGTAGAAGCCATGGGATATGGTTTTACCGGCATGGTAGCGACCTTGCATTTTGATGACGAAGGACCTACGGTAGCTTTTCGTGCCGACATCGACTCCAATGATGTTATGGAATCCACGGCTGACGATCATTTACCGGTTAAAGAAGGGTTTGTGTCGCTCCATGAAAAAGCCATGCATGCTTGTGGTCATGATGCCCATTTAACAATGGCTTTAGGCCTGGCCGAATATATAGCAACTCATAAAGAGGGCCTCCACGGTACCTTTAAATTGATTTTACAGCCTGCTGAAGAAGGGGTTCGTGGTGCGAAATCCATGGTTGATGCCGGTGTTGTTGATGATGTAGATATCTTCTTCGGTATGCATATCGGGATTAATAAGAATATTGCCGGTTGCCTTGCTTGTTTAAATAACGGCTTCTTAGCTACGACTAAATTAGATGTAACATTTAAAGGCTATTCGTCTCATGCCGGTGGTTCGCCGGAGCTTGGCAAAAACTCCTTATTGGCAGCTTGTACGGCGGCTTTAAACTTACAAGCTATTTCTCGTCACTCCAAAGGAAATTCCTGTATTAACGTAGGTGTATTGGAATCAGGCACAGGCCGTAACGTTATTCCGGACCGAGCCTATTTACAGATAGAAACGCGCGGTGCTACCGGTGAAGTTAATGATTATATCTGCAAACGAGCCTATGAAGTGTTAAACGGTGCGGCCGCTATGTATGAAAATGAAGTGGACATCAAAGAAATGGGCAGTGCGCCGGCCTGCATTAACTCGGAAGATTTGGCTAAAGAAGTACAGGTAATTGCCAAAGATTTAGGTATCTTTAAAGATGTACCGTTAGCCAATGAAGGGGGCGGCAGTGAAGACTGCGCTTACTTCTTGGAACGGGTAATCGGCCACGGTGGACGCGGTACTTATATGATTTTAGGTTCCGATATTGCGGCACCGCATCATAATCCTAAGTTTAATATTGACGAAAAGGATATGATTAACGGTATCGCTTTTACAGGCGCTTTAATTGAATCTTATTTACAAGGTAAAAAATAAGAATTACATTAAGACGGTTTTCAAAATCAATGTAAGGTGATAGAAAGCCGGTTGGCGATTCATTCGTATATAAAAACAGAGCCTCAAGCAATCGGTTTAACCGGTTACTTGGGGCTCTGTTGTACAATTACAGCCTATATTTATTTTTTAAGCAGTTGCTACTTTAAATTTTTGGTGTTGAATATACCAAACACGCCAAGTGAAGAGGGTAGCGGCAATAGCGGTACTGCCTAAAAGACCGATCCAAATTGCGTACGGGCCGTAGTTGAGTACAAAGGTAAAGAAGGCTGCAATGGGAATACTGGTGCCACAGAAGCTGGTGAGCGCGATAATGGAGATGATGCGCACATCTTTATAACCACGCAAAATACCTTGAATCGGAGTTCCTAATGCATCGATAACCGTGAAGAATACGGCATAACTGAGGAAACTGCCGATTAAATCAACCATGTTTGGGTCGTTCGTGTAATAACCGGCAATCGTCGGTAAGTTTGTAAAGGTGTACAGACAAATGCTGAGTGCCAAGACGACAGCCATACCGCGCGCAATGTAGGAATAGGTTTTGGCCATATGGAAATCCTTGGCGCCTACGGCATAACCTACCGTAATGGTGGCAGCAATACCAATACTGAGCGGCACGCCGTAGAATAGGGATGTAAAGCTGATAGCAGCCTGATGGGCGGCTATAATTTTCGTACCATAAGCTGTGGCAGCGATACCGGCGAGACTGAAAATACTGCTTTCCGCAAAAATAGCCAGCCCGATAGGAATACCCAAACGCAATTGCTCACGAATATAAAAGAAGTCAAACCGGAAGCGTTCACGGAATAAGCGATAGCCTTTGAATGTTTTGCCAACCAGTAATACGGCAACAAAGGCTAAGAAGTTAAACCAGTACGCAACGATAGTGGCGATACCGGCCCCGAGGGCACCGAGGGCGGGAAAACCGAAATAGCCGAGAATCAGGGCGTAATCGAGAAAGATGTGAATAACTAAACCACACATGATGATGTACATGGTATAGCGTGTATAGCCGTGACAATCGACAGTATTTCGTAATACGCAGGTTAAAATGAGCGGTAGAAGCCCCCAGGCGATGATTTTTAAGTATTGCCAACAGATTTCGTAGGCAGCGGGCTCCAGATTTAAACTCAGAAGCAGCGGATCCAGAAGAGTGGCGCCCAAGATAATCAAAAGTAAGAAGAAGCAGACACTTAAAATTAAACCATGATAGATAATGGTAGGAATACTTTCTTTGCGATTAGCCCCCAACAGTTGGGCAATAATCGGGGAAATCCCTAAATGAATACCCAATATGCCGTAATAACAGGCTGTCCAGAGATTAAAGCCTACCGACATGCCCGCTAAATCGACGGTGCTATATTGGCCGGTTAAAACAACCGATATGAAGGAGCCGCCGGTGATGGCAAATTGCGTCAGAATAATGGGGATAGTCAAGGCGACGAAGTGTTTTATTTTACTGAATAAAGTTGTGTAAAGTAATTGTTCCATGCTATGATACCTCAAAAAAAAGCACCAAAGTATCTATCTTCAAAGACCTACGATAGATGCATTGATGCCGCTTACCCGCATCCGGTGACATCGGGTAAGATAATAACTGCTAAATTAAATTATAATTGAACTATACATTTAACTCTAACATAGAACAGATAAAAAGTCTAGAGTCACAGCAGGGGGACAAAAATCTTGTAGGTATGTCCGGCAAAGCGCTGACAGTTAGTATAGAGGATGTATAAAAGCCTCACCCTGTGACGGATGAGGCTTTTAAGCTGTCATAATTGACAATCATGCATTATTGTTTAGCTGCTTCTTGAATAATCTGCAATGCTAAGCGTGCGGAATTATATAAATCTTCTTCTTTAATGCATTCTTCCTTGGTATGTACATTAGTCATGCCCACGCCGAGTACGGCTGTCGGTACACCATAGGCATTGAAGAAGCTGGCATCACTGCCACCGCCGGATTCAACTACATTAACGGTGAAGCCCAATTCTTCGGCCGCTTTGGAAGCGAGGCGAATTGTTTCGGAATCTACCGGCACATCGAACGGATCGTAAGCCGGTAATACTTTTACTTTAATGGACGTATTGGTGTCTTTAGCGCCCTGTTCGAAAATAGCTACTACTTCGTCGGTTAATTTAGCTAATTTTGCTTTATTACGGCTGCGGGTTTCCATAAAGATAACCGCTTCTTCCGCTACGATATTGGTAGCACGACCGCCACTGATGGTACCAATGTTGCAAGTCGTTTCTTCGTCGATACGGCCTTGCGGTAATTTTGTTAAAATATGACCGGCAGCTACGATGGCGTTAATGCCTTTTTCCGGCGCATTGCCGGCATGAGCAGCTTTACCGGTGATTGTGGCACGTACTTTATTCTGGCCCGGTGCTTTATGTACGATACGGCCCGGTGCACCGGAGGTATCAAAAGTATAGCCTAATTTAGCTTTTAGTAAGGACGAATCCATATTCTTAGAGCCGTTTACGCCGCCTTCTTCCGCAATAGTAAAGACAACCTGCATATCGCCATGAGGGAGATTGTCTTCTTTAACAACACGCAAGGCTTCCAAGATAGCCACTACACCGGCTTTGTCGTCACCACCGAGGATTGTAGTGCCGTCCGAAGTAATGAGGCCGTCTTTAATTTGTGGCTTAATATTGGCGCAAGGTTCTACGCAGTCCATGTGAGCGGTGAGCATAATCATAGGGGCGGAAGGAACATTTCCTTTAAGAGTTGCCACTAAGTTACCTGCATTGCCACCCAATTTTTCACCGGCATTATCTTCTTCAACGGTAAAACCGAAAGCTTCTAAACGCTTGGTCAGTAAATCGGCGATTTCACGTTCTTTAAGGGTGGAGCAAGGAATTTGAATCAATTCTAAGAATTCATCAAGGATACGCTTTTCTTGGATCATGAGAACCTCCTAAACATAATGTGAGAGAATAAAATAAAGAAACTGTATAATGTGAGAGTTTGCAGTTATAAATAATTAATAGTACCGGTTAATATAGTAATGAATAGGGGATGCAAATTTCAACTTAGAATAAAATAAGGAATGTAATAACGCCAACCAACATTGGCACGATATTACGTTTGGCAAGTTCCATAGGACCTACATTGGCGAGGGACGCACAAATAATGGCTGCACCCGCTACCGGTGAAGTAGAACGACCGATAGCCCCTGAAATCTGTGCCAAGGAGCCAAGGTCGACCATGTTCATGCCGAAGCTGGCTGCATGCGGTGTGATGGCACCGTTGAAGGCAAGCGCTGCCGCATCGCCGGAACCGCTTAAGATAGCGATAATGAACGGACCGAAGCTGCCGGCAATTTTAGCGATGGATTGAGAATCCTTCATATACGTTAATAACGCATCGGTAAGGCCCATGGCCTGCATGCCTTTGGTGAAAACCGCAGCGGCGATGATAAGACCGATGATGCTGCCGTAGGCATCGCCCATGCCTTTGAAGAAGTCTTTCGTTACTTCTTGCGGATTGGCGCGGGCAATAATGAGAGCTACTACGCAGCCGATAATCATAGCGGCCGGTACGCTTACTTTAGCAATCCCCATATCTTTGAGCGCAGCAATGTTTAAGTTGGTTACAACTAAAATAACGAGCGGCACAATCGGTGCCATAGCTTTAAGACCGTTAACTTTGAATTTACCTACGATAGAAGCGGTACCTTGTTCTGCTAACGCTTCCTGGCGAGCCTTGCTTGGGCCTTCCTTGCGAAATGCCGCTACTAAGGTAAGTGATACGGCTACTACTAAGGATGCGATGATAGCCGGTAAGGCAGTTTCAAGGACAACAAACATAACGTCTACATTGGCCATCTTGGAAATGAAGGCCACATGCGTGTTGCCGGGGCTGATGGCACTGCCCCAAGTGCCGGCTAAGATAGTGGCACCGGCCATGGCCGGATGTACGCCGGCCGCAATTAAAGCGGGAATCAAGATACTGCCGATAGCCGCAGCGGCACCGGCTGCACTGGTAACGGCGATGTTGAGCCACCAGGTTACGAGCATGGCAAGCGGAATGATAATGGCATGGCTTTTAGAAATAAGGCCTGATAATGCATGCACTAAATGTTGGTCACATTCCGTATGCTTCATAACGAAAGCAAAGCCCATTACGGTACAAATAGTTGGGACTAAGGAACCGTGAATCATGGTTTTGACAAACGAATCCATGAATTGGCCCATTACGCCGCCGATGAAACACATAAGTGCGCCGGCTACCAGTAGAACGGTGCGAGTTTCATACTTTCTAATGATGGCGGCAAATGCGATGATTACGATAATACCACCTGTCAGTTGCATCATAGGTAACACCTCCGTAAGAAATACCCCCTACTATATAACATGGTATAATACTACTATAGGCTAAATTAGAAAAAAATGCCACATTTAAATGATAAAATATAATTTTGATTATGTTAATTTTGCATATGTTATGAGTGTTTTCAATTGCGTATATGATTTGAGCATTTGCAATTATGTATAAAATATGCTGTTTTACGGTGGAGGTAGAAGTATGACAACCGTCAGGGAATGTGTGTGGGCTAAACGCAGCTTGGAAGAGCAAGTATATCATGATACCGAGTGGGGCGTGCCAACTCATGAGGATTCCGTTTTGTTTGAGTTTTTAGTATTGGAAACTATGCAGGCCGGACTCAGTTGGACGATGGTACTAAAACGACGTGAGGCCATGCGAGAAGCATTTGATGGTTTCGATATAAATAAAGTGGCGGCCTATACGCCGGACAAAGAGGCTCAATTATTGGAGAATCCGAATATTATTCGTAATCGACTTAAGATTGCTTCACTTCGTAAAAACGCCTTGGCATTTAAGAAAATTCAGGCCGAGTTCGGCTCCTTTGATGCGTATATCTGGGCGTTTACGAACGGTGAAAGTTTAGTTGGTCACCGGCAAACAGAAGCGGATGTGCCGGCTATGATACCGTTGGCGGAACAAATCAGTAAGGACTTGAAGAAACGCGGTTTTACCTTTGTCGGTCCTACGATTGTATATTCTTTTTTACAGGCTATCGGCATGATAAACGACCATATTGTGAGTTGCCCTTGTTATGAACGTTTAACTAAGTAGGAGGAACCATGCAATTTTATAACTTTTTATACCAACATGGACATATAGCCTTCAGCCAATATATTTACCGGATTGGCACGTATCATTATAATTGGCATCCGGAGATTGAAGTGCTCTTAGTACTGCAGGGCGCGGTCGAGGTATGTCATGACAATGAGTACACCAATTTGGGCCCCGATGATTTTATTATATTGCCGCCGCAGTGTGGCCATGCTACGTTGGCTTTGGAGCCGGATACGATAGCCATGGTGTTACATTTACATCCGCAAATGTTGGCACAATATGACAAGGTATTTAGGCAATCCAGTTTCTTTTTGGCCACCGATGAAACAACGCGATACGATTCCGGGTATGACAAGCTGCGGTCACAACTTAGTGAATTGATGCGGCAGTTGGCCAAATATAAAGCGGGTGAGGTTAAGACCATTAATGTGGTAGATGAACCGGATATTGCGATAGAAACGGAATTTTTAGGTATTCTCCATTGTTTAATCGATTTGTTAAAACCTGTTTCCTATATGCCTCAGGGAAATCCGGTGGCCTTGCAACAGGCGGCTACCTTTGAAAAAATGATTACCTATATTGATCAACACTATAAAGAACCGTTAACTTTGGGAGAGATAGCCGATATTGGCGGCTATACCGAAAGTTATGCTTCACAATTTTTTAAACGGCAGTTGGGCATTTCATTTAAGGCCTATGTACTGCGCATGCGCCTAAGAGAGGCGGCGGTACAGTTAGTTAATACGAAACAGCAAATCGTCGATATTGCCAATGAATGCGGCTTTTCTGATGTAAAAGCCTTTAATACAGCCTTTCGCAAACATTTTCACACGACGCCGACGGAATATCGGCAGGTTGCCGGCAAGGTAGAGCGGCATACGATGATGGATAATTGGAAGGAATATATTGCTGTCGATGATGCGGGGATCAATGAGCGGTTAGAGGCTTATAGAAAAGATACGTCTGAAAATGAGGCAACCGCAGCTGATAAGGGCGCGAATCCTGGGTGTGAGCCAAGTAGCGCTGATGCTGAATTGGTGGTCGCTCGTGAACAATTACGTCTCGCTTTGGCAACTCTGGATGATGTTCTGGACAAATAAAATAAGGCTATCTACAAAAAATAGAAGTGGGTATTATTTTATATTTTTGAATTTAGAAATTGATGAATAAAAATTAAATTTTAGTGTATTTGACCGGCTTTTAGACATAAAAGTCCGGTCGTTTTTTTATATCAAATGCCTTGCAGACATATATCAAAGTGTTAAAAAAATCATAGTTGATAATAATTTTCATAGCGTAATTTGGATAGCTGAATTATGGTATATGCGTATAATGAAAGTATCGAATGCATTCACAGTATCACCAATTCGTTGTAATGTACGAGAGGAGTCAAATATGGATGGTGTTATTGTAACCCTAGTTCTTTTAGTTTTTGCCATTATTATGTTCGTTTGGGAGAAAATCCCGTTATCCATAACCGCTATGACGGTAGCCGTTTGCTTGACCTTGACCGGTGTGCTCACACCGAAAGAAGCATTCTTAGGCTTTGTGGATTCCAATGTATTACTCTTTATGGCTATGTTCATTGTAGGGGCCGCCTTTTTCGATACCGGCGTGGCTCATGCGGTGGGCGGTTTAATCAATCGTTTTGCCAAAACGGAACGTCAGTTAATTATCGCCGTAATGTGTATTACCGGCCTTATGTCGACGTTCTT
Organism: Veillonella sp.; assembly: GCF_015058545.1. Lineage (GTDB taxonomy): Bacteria > Bacillota > Negativicutes > Veillonellales > Veillonellaceae > Veillonella_A. The sequence continues at coordinate 41,737 of NZ_SVCB01000104.1, read as the reverse complement.
GTCCAATACGGGTACAACCGCCGTATTGATTCCGCTGGCCATGGGTCTTGTGCAGCGCACCGGCATTAAAGCAACGAAACTGTTAATGCCTTTAGCTATTGCCGCTTCAGCCGGTGGTAATGTGAGCCTCATCGGTTCACCGGGCAACATGATTGCTCAATCTGGTTTGGCACAGCAGAATTTGGCCTTCGCTTTCTTCGACTATGCCTTGGTAGGTTTGCCGGTATTGCTCGTAGGTATTGCGTACTTCGCTTTAATCGGTCATAAATTATTGCCGGAAGAGCCGACCCATACGCCGGCTACCGAATATACGACCGACGCCGATTACAGTAAAGTGGCCATGTGGCGCAAAGTATTTGCTGCCGGTACCTTGGTTGCGACCGTGCTGGGGATGATTTTTGAATCACAATTGGGCATCAAGCTTCATGTCATTGCCTGGATTGGCGCCTTATTCCTCGTAGCGACGCGCACGATTTCTGAAAAAGTATCCGTTAACGCTATTGATATGAAAACGATTTTACTCTTCGTAGGTTCCTTGGCTTTGGCGCAGGCTCTTGTGAAAACCGGCGCCGGTGCTATGATTGCGGATACGATTATTCAGAGCCTCGGTGATGATCCTTCACCGTTTATGTTATTGGCTGTGGTATTCTGTATCGCTGCTATTTTGACACAGTTCATGTCCAACACAGCGACGACTGCTTTATTGGTGCCAATCAGCTTGGCCTTGGCTCAGCAGGTTGGGGCCGACCCGAAAGCGGTGCTCATGGCGACCGTTATCGGCGGTTCTGTAGCCTTTGCTACACCAATCGGTTGTCCGCCGAATACGATGGTATATAACGTAGCAGGCTATAGTTTTATGGACTATGTAAAAGTAGGTGGTCCTTACCTCATCTTAGCAATGATCACTTCACTCATTTTATTACCGATTTTCTTCCCGTTTTACCCTTGATTTTAAGAGGCAAAACATTTCTGATAAAAATTTTTCTAAGTTTTTCTATATGTACAGATTGTAATTTGGGATCGGTACATCCCATAAGTTAAAGGAGGATATGTATGGATAAGGAAAAAATGAGTCAACGAATGACTCAAATTCTTGCGGATTTTGTAGGCTATTTCTCTAAAGTATTGCCGGATGATGTTGATGCTAAATTAAAAGAATTGGCAGCGGATGAAAAGAATCCGTTAGCTAAAACGATTTATGACACAATGCACAAAAATATGGAATTGGCTAAAGAATTGAGCCGTCCATCCTGTCAGGATACAGGCGTATTGCAGTACTGGGTAAAATGCGGTGCCAACTTTCCGTTAATCGGTGAATTGGAAACTATTTTGCGCGATGCCACCTATCAGGCTACACAGGAAACGCCATTGCGTCATAACTGTGTAGAAACATTTGACGAATTTAACACGAAGAAAAACATCGGCTTAACGGCTCCTTACATTCTTTGGGATATCATTCCTGATCGTGATGATGTAGAAATTTACCCTTACATGGCCGGCGGCGGCTGTTCCTTGCCGGGCAGCGGTAAAACTTTAATGCCGGGCGAAGGTTACGAAGGGGTTGCCAAATTCGTACTCGATTTGATGACTTCTTACGGCTTAAACGCATGTCCTCCGTTATTGGTTGGCGTAGGTATTGCAACCTCCATCGATACGGCTGCTTTATATTCCAAAAAAGCGATCATGCGTCCGGTAGGTTCTCATAATCCTAACAAAAACGCAGCGTATATGGAACAATTGTTGGAAGACGGCATCAATGCCCTTCATTTAGGACCGCAAGGTATGGGCGGCGACAAATCCGTTATGGGTGTTAATATCGAAAACGGTACTCGTCATCCTTCCGTATTGAGTGTGGCTGTTAACGTAGGTTGCTGGAATCATCGTCGTGGTCACTTAGTATTTACTAAAGATGGTCAATGTACAGTTTTATCGCATAGTGGGGTGAAATACTAATGGAAAAGAAAATCTTAACAACACCGATTTCTGCAGAAGATTTAGAAGGCATTAAAGCCGGTGATATCGTATATTTAACAGGTCACATTACAACTTGCCGTGACGTTGCTCATCGCCGTTTGATTGAATACGGTCGTGAACTACCGGTTGACGTTCGCAACGGTGCTATTTTGCACGCCGGTCCGATTGTAAAAACTATCGACGAAGCTAACGGTAAATACGAAATGATTTCCGTAGGTCCTACAACCAGTATGCGTATGGAAAAATTCGAATACGACTTCGTAAAACATACCGGTGTGCGTCTCATCGTCGGTAAAGGCGGTATGGGCCCGGGCACTCAAAAAGCTTGTCAGGAATTCAAAGCCTTACATTTAGTATTCCCGGCCGGTAATGCTGTATTGGCTGCTACGGAAGTAGAAGAAATCGAACAGGCCAACTGGAAAGAATTAGGCATGCCGGAAACATTGTGGACTTGCCGTGTTAAAGAATTCGGCCCATTGATCGTATCCATCGACACCTATGGTAATAACTGGTTCGAACAGAAAAAAGTGGAATACAACGAAACGAAAGAAAAAGTGCTTGCTGAAATTAACAAACACGTAAGCTTCATTAAATAAGCATTCGTTTACACTTAATTAGTTATTAACCCAGTCATGGTGCTAACCGTATACATCGTTTACTGCTAATTGCGATGCATAAGGGTGAGCCATATGAGGTTACAATTTTATACTCGCTGCAAAGGTCGTCCCGAAAGGGGCGACCTTTTGCATTTTAATAATAATTTTCAGCAGGCACACTTGAAATGTAGTATACTGTTTTTAGAAGATAATGTAATAGTCAAATCGCCGGTTGAGATTGCCATAGTTGAATGGTTGGAAGTAGCTGCAGTATTTGGCCGGTAGGAGATTACATTAAACGTATTAATGGTGATTAGGTATAAGCACAGGAGGATATTATATGAGTATAGAAGTGGGATTAAAAGGTGAGGCAACGGTCGTTGTTAATGAGCAAAATATTGCCAAAACTATGAAAAGTGGTGCTCTTGAAGTATTTGCTACGCCCGCAATGTGTGCCCTTATGGAAGAGGCGGCCGTAGCGGCTTTAAAAGGACAGTTACCGGACGGTGACGGTACGGTTGGTATTTCGCTCAGTATTTCCCATGATAAAGCCTCAGCTTTGGGGGTGCAGATTCGTGCGGAAGCGAAGGTAACAGCTGTGGATGGCCGTAAAATCAGCTATGAAGTGGCTGCCTATGAAGGTGATACTTGTATCGGTAAGGGAACGCACGAACGATTTGTTATCAACAATGAAAAGTTCATGAGTAAATTAAAATAGGAAGTTTAATGGTGACGTGCCGGAAACATAATGACGTCGAGCCGGAAACATAATAGCGCCGTGCCGGAAGCATTGTGGAGCTAGTGTTGGAAATATAATGGCGCTAGTGTTGAAAACGAAACATAAATTCTGTAATATTGAATTATTTTCTCAATAAAAATGTCCGAATGGAGCCGAGATGTAGCTGTGGCTACCGTTTTAAAAGAGGATGAGGTATACAATAAAGATACCCCATCCTCTTTGTTTTACAAAGGTTACAGACTTTTAGTGCACATCGATAACTATCGTTTAAGTGAAAGCTATAGATTCTTTGCTTAAATTTCATAATTGAAAATAACTGTCAATTATATTGACAGAACAGCGCTTTGATTGTATGATGAATTAAGAAGATAGTTAGCTTAATTATTTTAAAACCAAGTCATAGTAGCTTGGTAAAAGCTACTATTCATAAATCCGGATTTACTAGTATGACAGCCTTGAGAGCAAGTGTTCTCCTGAAAACATTGAGAGGCAGGGTGAACTATGGTAAGCGAAATAGATTCTATTATCGGTTATCATTGTGCGCCGGCAATACGGGGAATCAAGGTGGCGAATCTTGTGGCCATTCTACGAGATATGGATTTGCATTTGACAACGGCTTTGTCGGCGTATAATGAGAAATTTAATGATCGCGGTTTGTTCTTTTATGAACTGTGTCATTGCGATCGGCGAAGATTATTGTTGGTGTTCCGCAAACGAATGTTAGAGGAATATTTACGTCGTCCCGAACATGCTGCGTTTTTAAAACTCTACGGCTATTTGCCGACAGAATCTTTGGAAACGTGGTTTGAACGCTTAAAAGGTCGTTTGGAAGAACGGATGGACTTTCCTCATGAAATCGGTCTGTTCTTGGGCTATCCACTCCACGATGTACGCTCTTTTATTCGTATGAAAGGCGCGGGCTATAAGCTTTGCGGCGAATGGAAAGTCTATGGCAATCCTATGTCCGCCATGCATTCGTTTCACTGTTTTCGGGCATGCAGAAATTACTGTCATACCCAGCTTTTAAATGGTAAACAATTAGAGTCTTTGGTAGCCGTAACGGCATGCTAGTAGGAGGTAATCACATGATTGGTGTAATTTATTGGTCTGGTACAGGTAACACACAAGCAATGGCAGAAGCAATCGGTAAAGGTATTGCCGGTGCAGGTCAAGAAGTAGTCGTTAAATCCGTGTCTGAAATTTCCGCTGATGAAGCAGTTGCATTCGACAAATTAGCTTTAGGTTGTGCCGATATGGGTGCTGAACAATTGGAAGAAATGGAATTCGAACCATTCTACACAGCTTTGGAACCTAAATTATCCGGCAAAAAAGTAATTCTTTTCGGCTCCTATGGTTGGGGCGGTACTTGGCTCGAAGATTGGGCTGAACGCGTAAAAGCAACCGGTGCTGAAATCGTAGCTGATAACTTACCTGTTTTCGGTGCTCCTGATGATGCTGCTTTGGCAGACTGCGAAGCACGCGGTAAAGCTTTGGCTGAAGCATAAAATTAGAATATACAATAACTTAAAATAGTACATAGCAAAATTTTGTTGTGTAAACATATTAGAGGCTGTAATTGTAAGATTACAGCCTCTAAGCATATATAGGTAAGAGGATACTAGTTTATAGGGGGATTAGTATTATGGGTTATTCATTTTTCAAAAAGGGGATGGCCGCATTGGCGGCGATTGCCTGTACTTGTGGTGTAAGTGTTGCAGGGGCAGCATGGGTGGGAAGTTTAGTGGCAAGTGACAATTATAATTTATATTGGGGTGGGAGTTACGCGAATGTAACCAACACGGGAAGCAGTAGAACTACAGGGTATAATACGGCTTTAGGCAAAGGTACATCGGCAGGTATGTCTGTTGACAAGAATTGGACCGGAGAATATACAACTACAACAAGCCAAACCTATTCGTATGGCATGGCTTGGGGCAACGAATCGCGAGCCGCCAATAATTTAGCTACTGCGTTCGGGTTGAAGTCGGTGGCTACCGGCGTAAAAGCAACTGCTTTTGGTGAAAAAACTTTGGCATCCGGTGAGACCGCCACCGCCTTCGGACACTTAACAACCGCATCCGGTGATAGAGCGACAGCGTTTGGTTATAGCACGACTGCTTCAGGCATTGCGTCAACAGCTTTTGGGGCAGAGAGCACTGCATCGGGACAAAGTTCGGTTGCTTTTGGTCAAAAAACTACAGCCAGTGGCGAAGCGGCAACGGCCTTTGGTCAGGAGTCAGTGGCAAGCGGCCGATCGGCTGTAGCTATGGGTGAGCATTCTGAAGCTAAGGCCACTAACTCGTTAGCCGCTTTAGGTGGTACAACGATGGAAGGGGCGACAGGTTCGGCCGCCATCGGTATCGGGGCTGTAGCAACGGGGGAAAATTCAGTAGCTTTAGGTAATGGTGCTGAAGCCACTTTGACTGATTCAGTAGCTCTAGGTAGTGGCGCTGTAGCGGATCGCACAGCCGGTCAAGACGGCTATTTGAAAACCGACGAACGTACCGGTGCAGCCTGGACAGCAACGGCTAATGCAATTTCTATTGGGAATGTAAATGCTGTCGATGATGATGGCAATGCGGCGCCTGTTACACGTCAAATTATTGGTGTAGCTGCCGGTTCTCAAGCTACCGATGCGGTTAACGTGGCGCAATTAGAAGCGGCAACTAAAGGGCTGGCAACGGAAACAAAACTGAAGGCTACTGATGATAAAGTAACAGCTCTTAATGGTCAGGTTGGTACGCTGAATACGCAAGTAGGCGTATTGAATACACTAACCGGTGAAATAAATACACAGGTTGGCGCATTGAACACACAAGTGGGAACGCTAAATACAGTAACCGGTGAACTGACTTCTCATGTAGGGCTGTTAGATACCCGTGTGACAACGTTGGATGGTCGCTTAGATTCGGTAGATACTCAGCTTGACACATTAAATAGTCAGGTTGAAAGTGTAAATAATCGAGTTGATAATGTAAATACGCGCGTTAATCAGTTGGATAACCGAATCAATAAAGTGGGGGCTCATGCGGCAGCCTTAGCAGCGTTGCACCCGCTGGATTATGATCCGGCATATAGATGGGATTTTGCTGCAGGGGTTGGCAATTACAAGGATGCCAATGCCATGGCTGTAGGCGCTTTTTATCGACCTAATGGTATTACTATGTTTAGCGTGGGGACGACTTTTGGCGGCAGCGGTAGCATGGTTAATGCTGGTATCTCACTTAAAGTGGGGCCCGGTGTAAACAATGGCACAACGCGTTCTAATCTGTTGGATACTGTGCAGAATTTGAAAGCTGAAAATGAGGCCTTAAAAGCGCGCGATAATGCGCAAGATAGTATTATTGCTCAGCTACGCCAAGAATTAGATGCCCTCAAGGCTAGTTTGAGTAAATAAAAAAATATGGAAGGATATGCAATACAAGCTTAAAATTTGGTTGTAATAAAATATATCCTAGGACATAAAAATGCGGTTTGAAGATAAGTTGCTTCAAACCGCATTATTGCTTTATTTTATTTTTTCAAACCGTTAATGAATCGTTCGATTCGATTTAGCGCTTCCTGAATGGTTTCGCGAGATGATGCATAGGAGCAGCGGATGCGGCCTTTACCGCATTCGCCGAAAGCAGAGCCCGGTACTACGGCTACATGTTCCTGCTGTAATAATTGAACGGCGAAGTCAAAGTCGCTTAAACCGCAACTTGAAATATCAGGGAATACATAGAAGGCACCTTCCGGTACAGCGATGGGAAGGCCCATCTTTTGGAAGCCTGCAACAATTAAATCGCGCCGTGCTTCGTATTCTTCACGCATAGCAATTACGCTGTCGTCGCATTCGTTGAGCGCCACAATAGCGGCATGTTGAATCGGGGTAGCCGGGGCCACGATACTGTACTGGTGAATTTTGATGGCCTGCTCAATGATTTCCGTAGGAGCCAAGAGAAAACCGATACGTAATCCGGTCATGGCGTAAGCTTTGGAGAAACCGTTTAAAATAAGCGTGCGTTCTTTCATGCCCGGTAAAGCGGCAATGCTCGTATGAGTGCGACCATAGGTCAACTCGGAATAAATCTCATCACTTACAACGATGAGGTCATGTTTTTTCACAACCTCCGCAATGCCTTCCAGTTCTTCCCGTGTTAAAATGGCGCCGGTCGGGTTACTTGGATAACCCATGAGTAACACTTTAGTTTTAGGAGTAACCGCTTTTTCAATGGCAGCCGGTGTAATTTTGAAGCCTTCTTCCAAATGAGTCGGCACCATGACAGCTACGCCTTTATTTAGTTTGACTTCCGCCGCATAGGCTACATAGGATGGGTCCGGAATGAGGACTTCGTCCCCTTCGTCGAGTAATACACGCATAGCCAAATCGATGGCTTCGCTAGCGCCGACGGTGAGCATCATTTCGTTTTCTGTATAGTCAACGCCATAGCGCTTGCCGTACCATTTGCGAATGGCCGTGCGAAGCGGTAATAAGCCGGCGTTACTGGTATAACTTGTTTCTTTATTTTCGAGGCTTTTGATAGCGGCGTCCAGTACTTTCTGCGGTGGTGCATAGTCCGGTTCGCCAACGCCTAATGACAGCACATTGTCCATGGCTAAGGCCATCTCCCAAATTTTACGAATGCCTGAAGCAGGCAATTCTCGTGCTGTTTTTGAGATGTAATTGTTCCAATTCATAGTATGTTCCTCCTTAAATACGACTCAATATGATAGGCAAATCTTCTGTGTCACATTGAGGCTCTCTTTTCTCTTTTTATAGTGTATCATAAAATACTTATAACAAATAGTAATTTGTTGAAGGATTAGTCACATTGAAGGGCTATATATAGAAATTTATTGAATTATTATCTATAATAAATGGCCAATTTATAGTAAAATAATACTTTAGAGATGTATGTAAAAAGGAGGCAAAAATGGAGACCTTGTGTAATGAGCGGTTTGTGGTGACCTATCAGATAGAAGCGCCAAGCTATGAAGAGGCGAAAGCCATTGCTTGGGGTGTACAAGTGGAACAAACCATTGAATTTCCTTATGATTTTGTAACTAATGAAGATATTAAACGCGATATAGTGGGGCGCCTTGAATCGTTGGAACCTACCGGTGACGGCAAATATTATTTGGCTCGCATTTCCTATGGTGTGGAATGCAGTGCTTTTGAAGCTACTCAATTTTTGAATGTGGTGTTCGGTAATTCGTCTTTGCAGCCCCATATTTGGGTAGTGGACATTGAGCTTGCACCATCGCTGATTGAGCACTTTAAAGGCCCGCGATTTGGTTTAGCGGGAATCCGTGAATTGGTGAAAACGCCAAAGCGCGCTATGATACAAGCGGTTATTAAGCCGATGGGGACGTCACCGGCCAAACTGGCGGACATGTGCAGAGCCTATGTGCAGGGTGGGGCCGATGTCATCAAAGACGATCATGGCATTACGAATCAACCGTTTTGTACGTTTGAAGAGCGAATCAAGCGTTGTGCAGCCGCTGTAGCTGAAACAAATGCACAAACCGGGCATCATACGTTGTATGCGGCCAATGTATCGGCTGACGGTGAAGCGGTGTTGGAGCGAGCTCATTATGCAAAAGCCATGGGCGCTACGGCGTTAATGGTGGCACCAGCATTAGTCGGTTACGGTTGGCTCAATCGTTTGGCTACCGATGATGAATTAGGTTTGCCGATTATTACGCATCCGGCCATGATGGGCGGCTTTGCCTTACCGGGAATTTCCGGTATTGCCGATTATTTATGGATGGGCTTATTGCCACGTTTGTTTGGTTCCGATATGTCGATTTTTGTGTCCTATGGCGGTCGTTTTACCTTTACGGCGCAGCAATGCCAACGTATTTCCGCCTACTGTACGAATCCGATTGCAGGTTTGAAAGCTACGTGTCCTTCACCGGGCGGTGGTGTTACGGAAAAACGTTTGCCGGAGTTACTGGATATTTACGGTCCCGATACGATGTTCTTAGTCGGTGGCGATATGTTCCGTCGCGGCCCCGATTTGGCGGCCAATATGAAGGCTTTTGTTGAGTTATTAGCTCAGCACAGTTAAATTTACAGGCGGTGTCAGAATCTTAGCTTGAACTGTGTGAGTACAGTTTGTTTATGATGTGCACCAACTGTTTTATACAAAGAGAAAGAGAGACAAAAAATGAGTTCAAGTGAGTTGAATACTGAATTGCAGACTAAACTGTCTGCCTTGGAGGCTACTTTACAACGCATGGGGAGCGCTGTAGTGGCATTTTCCGGCGGCGTAGACAGCACTTTTTTAGCAGCTGTAGCACATAAGGTCCTTGGCGATAAGGCTGAGGCATTTACGGTGAGTTCGCCAACCTTGCCGGAGAAAGAAATTGAAGATGCCAAACGCTTTGCGAAGGCGATAGGTATTAAGCATACGGTAGTGGAAATTAACGAATTGGAAATGCCCGATTTTACGCGCAACGATCCGGATCGTTGTTACTATTGTAAAAAGAATCGTTTTCAGAAGTTAATCGACTGGGCGAAAGAACAGGGTATTAACGGTGTTCTTGACGGCGGTAATTTGGACGATACAAAAGACTATCGCCCCGGCATGCGTGCTTTGGAAGAGCTTGGCACCGTTCGCAGCCCTTTGTTGGAAAACGGCTTTACCAAGACTGATATTCGCGCCGTAGCGAAGGCTTGGGACCTAGAAGTATGGGATAAACCAAGTTCACCATGCTTGGCTACGCGTATTCCTTACAATCATGAGATTACCGGCGAAGCGTTGACGATGATTGAAAAAGGCGAAAAGTATTTGCATCAATTCATTGACGGTCCTTTGCGGGTGCGATACCATGAAGGTATGGCACGCATTGAAGTAAGTCGTGAAGATTTTCAGATTTTTGCCGATGATGAACGGCGTGAGGCGATTCGTAAAGCCTTTGAAGAATTTGGTTTTACCTATGTGAGCGTCGATTTACAAAGCTTCAAGAGCGGGAATTTGAATCGTGAAGTGAAACAGTAATACGAGCCGAGCAAGAAACGAAAGTAACGAAATTAAGCTATAAAGTAAGAAGATATAAAAATTTTTAAGAAGTAAAAAGTAAGAAGTAAGAAGTAAGAAGGAGTTATTTTGGAAGGCAAAGAAGTGACAAATGCAATGACGGATCGAGCCCGTGCTATAGCGGCGGCTTACGAAACTTTAGAGTCTTCGGAAGCTCCGTTTGCCGTACATGTGCTGGCCAGTGGCAGTCAAGGCAATGCAACGCTTATAACATACAAAAATACCACAATTTTAGTAGATGCCGGCATCAGTGCCCGGCGCATCACCAACGGTCTTAAAGCGGTCGGTTTAGGCCTCGATAAATTAAGTGCTATCTGCATTACCCACGAGCACACCGACCACATGGCGGGGCTACCGCAATTACTCAAACAGTGCCATGTGCCTGTGTATACCAGAGCGGGGACGATGCGCGAACTCGTAAATCGCAAGAATCTTGATACCAAGGCCTTTTGCGTTTTGACGAAGAATAATTTCACTATCGGTGATTTACAAATAGAGACGTTCCGCACCAGTCATGATGCGGCGGACCCTATGGGGCTCAGTTGTTATAACGGCAAGCATAAATTGACCTTTATGACCGATACGGGACTGGTGGATGACACTATGTTAAAAAACATGGATGAAAGTGATTTGTTGGTTTTAGAAGCGAATTACGATCCGCAAATGCTCAAGTACGGACCGTATCCTTTTGATTTGAAAAAACGTGTAGCCGGCCCTTACGGCCATTTAAGTAATGAACACGCGGCGCAAGCATTACTCATGATGAAGCGTCCGGAACATTTGCAAGTAGTTATGGCTCATCGTTCTGAAAAGAATAACGAACAAGCTGTGGTAACCGATACGGTGACGACGGCGCTAACGGCGGAAGGGCTTATAATGAAGCAGGATATAACAATTTTTCACGGTCAACCGAAAGAAATGGTAACAATCCGTGCGTAGCTGATTCTTAAGTCAGGAGGTTTATTATGGATAACAAAAGAAGAGGCTTATTTATTCTGTTAGCGATAGTGCTTATTATTGCAGGCGTTGTAGGTGGTTATTTTGCGGGAGACTTTTTAGGCAATACCAAGAGTACCACCCAGGAGACTACGGCGGTCACAGCCGATGGGACTAAAAAAGCGGTACCTCTTTCCGATAATCGCAATACGGCGATTGTGTCGGCGGTTAAGAAGGCCGGACCGGCTGTGGTAGGTATTACCACTAAGGTGTATGATCGTAATATTTTTGACCAACAAGTATTGGTTGGTGAAGGCGTAGGCTCCGGGGTTATCATCGATAAAGCGGGCTATATCGTTACTAACTATCACGTAGTAGCGCAGGCGAATAATCGCCGGGTTACGGTGTCCTTAAGTGACGGTTCTTCGCAAACCGGTACCATTGTGGGCGTCGATCCGTTGACCGACTTGGCAGTCGTTAAAATTAATCCGACTGAAAATATGCCGGTTGCTACTTTGGGCGATTCCGACCAATTGCAGGTTGGTGAACCGGCGATTGCCATCGGTAATCCGTTGGGCTTAGAATTCCAGGGAACTGTTACAGCCGGTGTTATCAGTGCCTTGCATCGTACGATTAATATGGAATCGCAACGATTCCCGCTGATTCAAACGGATGCGGCCATTAATCCGGGGAACTCCGGTGGCGCCCTAGTTAATGCAGATGGCGACGTTATCGGCATTAACAGTGCTAAAATCTCGCAGACCGGTATTGAAGGCATGGGTTTCTCTATTCCTATCAATGAAGTGAAACCGATTGTTAAAGAGCTGATTGAAAAAGGTAAAGTAGTTCGTGCTTACTTAGGTTTAGGTCTTTTGGATAAACAAAATGCGGCGAAATACGGCTTACAGCTTAAAACAGACGGTTTATTGGTAGCGCGTATTTATAGCGACGGACCGGCCGCTAACAGCGATATCAGTGAAGGTGATATCATCACAGCGGTAGGTGAGAAATCTATTACCAATTTAATGCAGTTGAAACAAATTTTAGATAATCATAAACCGGGCGAATCGTTGGATCTTACGGTGCTCAGCAATGGTGCTGAACAGACGGTATCCATTACTCTTGGCACATTGCCGGATTCAACGAATTAATAAAATTACGGGGAGGCAGGTGTAATCTGATTTATGAAATTTACCGTATTAGCCGTAGGCAAGCTTAAAACCGCTTATCTGCGCGACGGGGTAGCCGAATTTGTGAAACGCCTTACGGTGTATGGCGGTGTGACAATTACGGAATTGAATGAAAGTAAATTGCCCAGTGCCGATGATAGCAAGCGTCAGGCTATTGTGGCGGAGGAAGGGGAACGATTGCTCAAACAAATAAACCCGAAGAGCTTTGTCGTTTTACTGGACGTGAAGGGCAAGACCATGTCGTCGGAGGCCTTGGCGGAAAAGATTGCCGACTTGGAAGTACAAGGTATCAGTGAAATGACTTTTATCATCGGTGGTGCCTTTGGGGTGTCGGAAGGGCTTAGGTCGCGAGCCGATTTAAGATTATCTTTCAGCCCCATGACCTTTACCCATCAAATGGTGCGGCTCTTATTGGTAGAACAGATTTACCGCGCTTGTAAAATTAATCGTCATGAACCTTATCATTGGTAAGGGAGCAGATGGAGGTAATAGAGTGACAGATAAAGTAGATACAACAAATAATGAAGCAAATGCCAATTTCAGTGGCATGCCGAGTCTGGAAACGCTCTGGCAGGTGCAACAGAACGAGGGCAGTGACGGATTTTATAAAACCTATATTGATGCCGCTAAGACGGCGCAGACAATCATTCACAATAACTTGGCCTTATTACAGCAACAGGCCGCTGTATTGGCCGAAGCTGTAGCTGCCCTTGATATGCAGATAGCGGTTGCGGCGGAATTGAAAGAGCGGAATGATTTTTTGCAAAAAACATTGGAAGAGGTTGCGAATACGACCCGCATAGTGAATTCAACCTTAGGGGCCTACGCTGATGCGGCTATGTCCATTCAAAAGTTGGAAAAAGGCAATTTTACACCACAATACATTATGCATCGCAAAGAAGAGTTGGGCATGCAAAGCGGCGATTTGACGAAGTTATTGGTTGAGTTCAGTCGCTATGCGCAGACCTTTTTGGACGCCTTGGCGAGTGAAAGCAAAACGGCGAGTCTCATCAAAACCGAAGGTACAGCGGGAGATGTAAATCATAAGGTATTGAAGGTAGCTTACCAGTCATGGCTCCAACGATCGTTTGATGTAAACAAAATTTTGGAAGGGCGTCTCGTATTCATCAGCGGCCTTTTGGAATCTTTGAAAAAGGATCTTACCACACTTCAAGTAAGTCAGATGGAACTTGATGTGCAGGAGCGTGCCAGGCAGGTTGCGGCGCGACGCTATAAGAAACAGGTGGAAGATGTAAGAGACTATGACGACTTGGAAGGACAGTACCGCAATCGTTATGATGAGGAGGGCAATTTAATCGGCGTTGACGAAGGCGGTGAAGGCGGCAATCGTCGCGGTTGGCAGGTTGTCATTGTATTTACCGTCATTGTGTTGGCAGTGATTGCTTATTTTGTACTAAAATAAACACTTGTTTTTCACTAAATAAAGATAAAAATAAATTATATAGCAGGATTTTACGACTATATTGTCAAAGATATATATATATAAGTTGTAATTGCGATTAGTGCAGAATTAAAGGGTTTGAAATTAAATGATTTAAAGTTTTTACAATCAGACTTAGAATTTGATGCTTTTACATTCAGCACTAATAGTAAATTTTGTAGTGAGGGAGGTAATCCTATGTTAATCGCTGAAGCTATGAACAAATATCCCGCAACAATCAGTAAAGAGTTGTCAATCAATGAAGCAGCAAAGTTGCTTGTTAAATATCAGGTAGCCGCTTTGACCGTAGTGGATGAAGATAATAAATTAATCGGCATCATCACAGAAGGGGATTTACTTTATAAAAAGATTCGCCCTCATGCACCGCACTATGTCAATGTTTTGGGTGCCAGCATCTATTACAGTGGCATTGGCGAATATAACGCTCAGTTCAAGAAACTCTTGGCCGCTCATGTAGAAGAATTAATGACTACCGAAGTTATTACGTGCTCGCCAAAAGATGAAGTGGAAGGTGTAGTGGCCACTATGCTGGAAAAACATTTGAAGACCGTGCCGGTAGTTGATGAAACTAATACGGTAGTGGGCGTGTTCAGTCGCCGCGACGTAATGGAATTGATTGCGAAAGAAAATTAAAATAAAATCGCTACTTTTATCACATAAAATTGCATACATTCAAATTTTATGATAAGATAAGGAATGCAATATTATAAAACAGAAATTTTGGGCATTTAGCCCTCAAGGAGGACATATTTTCATGAATGCAACTGTAACCCCTGTTGATCAACATAAGGTAACCTTAACAATCGAAGTACCTGCTAAAGACGTAACCAAAGGTATTCAGCAAGCTGTAAAACGCATTGCCGGCCAGGTAAATATTCCGGGCTTCCGTAAAGGTAAAGCACCTCGCCGTATTTTAGAAATGAACTTCGGCAAAGAAGCTATTTTGGAAGAAGCTTTTGACGTAATTGCCGGTCGCGCTTACCAAGAAGCTTTGACTGCTAATGAAATCATTCCTGTAAGTGAACCTGAAATCGAACGCGTAACGTTTGAAGAAGGTAAAGATTTAGTGTTCAAAGCAACTCTTACTAAACGCCCTGAAGTTACTCTTGGCGAATACAAAGGCCTTGAAGCTGAAAAACAGGATGCTACGGTAACTGATGAACAGATTCAGGAACAGTTAGATAATATCCGCAACCAGCAAGCTAAAATGGTAGTATCTGATGCAGATGCTAAATTACAGAAAGATGACTTTGCTGTTATCGATTTTGCCGGTTCTATCGACGGTAAACCTTTTGACGGTGGCGAAGGTAAATCCTACCCGCTTCAAATCGGTTCCGGCAGCTTCATCCCGGGTTTTGAAGATCAATTGATTGGTCATGCAGCCGGCGATGATGTAGAAGTTAAAGTAACCTTCCCTGAAGATTACTTTGTAAAAGAATTGGCTAACAAAGAAGCTGTATTCAAAGTTCATGTTCACGACATTAAACGCAAAGAATTGCCTGAATTGAACGACGAATTCGCTAAAGAAGCCAGCTCTTATGAAACTATGGAAGAATTAAAAGCTGATCTTCGCAAAAACATGGAAGAAGACGCTGCACATCGTGCTATCGATGCTTACAATGCTGCTATTATTGAACAGGCAGTTAAAAATGCATCCGTAGATATTCCTGAAATCATGGTAGACGATCGCGTTGAACAGATGATTCAAGAAATGGCTATGAATTTGGAAGGCCGTGGCTTGAAATTGGAAGACTATTTGAAATTCTCCAACAAAACTATGGAAAGCCTTCGCGAAGAATACAAAGCTAATGCAGCTGAAAACGTTCGCGCCGATTTAGTATTGGAAGCAATTGCTAAAGCTGAAAATGTAGAAGTAAAACCTGAAGATATGAACATGGAAATCTACATGATGGCTCAACAATTCGGGGCAGATCCTAAAGAAGTTATGAATATTATTGTTAAAGAAGGCCGTGTAGCTATGTTGAGAAATTCTGTAGCTCGTAAAAAAGCCGCTCGTTTAATCATCGAACAGGCTAAAGGCGCAGAATCCCAGGATAAATAATCCACGGGCTATATAGGTACATGGACCCATGAGGTAAAAATTTTATGTATGTACCAATCGTTGTAGAACAAAGCGGACGTGGCGAACGTTCCTATGATATTTATTCTCGTTTGTTAAAAGACAGAATTGTCTTCTTGGGCGGTCCTATTAATGATGATGTGGCTAACCTTGTTATTGCACAATTACTGTTCTTGGAAGCGGAAGACCCTGATAAAGACATTCATTTGTACATTAACAGCCCCGGTGGTGTAGTAACTGCCGGCATGGCGATTTATGATACAATGCAATATATTAAGCCGGATGTATCTACCATTTGTGTAGGTTCTGCAGCCAGCATGGGTGCTGTATTATTAACCGCCGGTGCTAAAGGTAAGCGTTATGCATTGCCTCATGCCCGCGTGATGATTCACCAACCGCTTGGCGGCGTACAAGGTCAGGCTTCTGAAATTGAAATTCATGCTCGTGAAATTTTGCGCATGCGTGAAGAATTGAATGGCTTATTGGCATCTCACAGTGGGCAGCCGATTGATGTTATCGCCCGTGATACGGATCGCGACAACTTCATGAGTGCCGAAGATGCTGTGAAATACGGTTTAATTGATGAGGTATTGACTCGTCCTGTAGCAACAGACAAGTAATTAGGAGGACTCAGCTTGAAAAAAGACGAAAAAGAAACGTTGCGTTGTAGCTTCTGCGGGCGCACCGGCGACGAAGTTCGTAAATTAGTGGCAGGTCCTAATGTATATATTTGTGACGAATGCGTAGAAGTTTGTCAGAATATTATTGATGAGGAACTCGGTCATAGTGATGAAGCAGGGTTTTCATTAAAGCATGTACCTACGCCTCATGAAATTAAGGCTTATTTAGATGAATATGTAATTGGTCAGGAGGCTGCTAAAGTCTCCCTGGCCGTTGCTGTTTATAATCACTATAAACGGTTGCAGGTAAATAATACGGTGGATGATGTAGAATTACAGAAAGCCAATGTGTTGTTTATCGGACCAACCGGTAGCGGTAAGACGTTATTGGCACAGACTCTGGCAAAAATGCTGGAAGTTCCGTTCGCCATTGCTGACGCTACCAGCTTAACCGAAGCCGGTTATGTAGGTGAAGATGTAGAGAACATTTTGCTTAAACTCATTCAGGCTGCTGATTATGATGTGGCCAAAGCAGAGCGCGGCATTGTGTATATCGATGAGATTGACAAGATTGCTCGTAAATCTGAAAATCCGTCCATCACTCGCGATGTATCCGGTGAAGGTGTGCAGCAGGCATTGCTAAAAATATTGGAAGGTACGGTTGCATCTGTGCCACCTCAAGGTGGGCGTAAACATCCGCACCAAGAATTAATCCAAATTGACACCACGAATATCTTGTTCATTTGCGGCGGTGCATTTGATGGCCTCGAAAAGGTTATTTCTAAACGCACGGCTAAGAAGACATTAGGATTTGGTGCCGATATTCAAAAACAGGAAGAAAAAGACGTATCTGCTATTTTGAAGGAAGTTGTTCCGGAAGATTTGCAGAAATTTGGCCTGATTCCTGAATTTATCGGACGTTTGCCTGTAATGGTAACGCTCGATCCTTTAGATAAGGAAGGCTTAATTCGCATTTTAACAGAGCCTCGCAATGCATTAACGAAACAATACGAAAAGATGCTCTCTTTGGAAGATGTATCCTTAACGTTTGAGAAAGATGCTTTAGAGGAAATTGCGGCTGAAGCAATGAAGCGTAATACGGGAGCTCGTGGATTACGATCCATCATTGAGAAAGTAATGAAGCAAGTCATGTATGATATTCCTTCGCAAAAGGGTGTTACTGACTGTATCATTACCCGTGATGCTGTGAAAGGCACAGCTGAACCTATACTCAAGAATGAGTCTGCCGTAAAGGGCATGAATTAATTGTAAGTCTAAGAAACTCATTTCCTTTGGAATGAGTTTCTTTTTGTAAATATAAACTTGAAAAGGAGCCTATATGAGTGAGACGAATTTTTCGCTGCCTTTAGTACCGTTACGCGGTATGGTAGTGTTCCCAAAAGTAGAAGTTCGACTGGACATCGGTCGTGACAAATCCATTCGGGCCGTTGAAGAAGCCATGGCTAATGAGCGTTTGCTCGCCGTATCCGCTCAATTAGATGACGAAGTGGAGAACCCGACACAAAAGGATATTGCCGAAGTAGGGACCATCGTCAAAATCAAACAAATGCTACGCTTGCCGGGGGGCTTGGTTCGCATTTTAGTTGAAGGTATTGCCCGCGCTAAAGTGGTTGATATAGATAAAAGTGGCGTATATTATCGCGCCACTATGGAAACTTTGGTTTCCCAGTATGACGATCATGTAGAAATTGAAGCCTATCGTCGTCTGGCTCAGTCCAATTTCTTGAAATGGGCCGAAGAAACCAAACTTGTTACGGAAGATGAAATTCGCCGTGTTATGGAGCGCACCGATGCCTCTGAAACGGCTGACCAAATTGTACAATTCTTACAGACGGAACTCGTTACGCGCCAAAGCTTTTTGAGCGAACTCAATGTGTTACGTCGTTTAAATATGGTTGTAGGCGCCTTGAATATGGAACTTCAAATCTCTGATTTGGAAAACTCCATTAATAACCAAGTGCGTCAGCAGATGGAAAAAGCGCAGAAAGAATACTTCTTGCGTGAAAAAATCCGTGTAATTCACAATGAATTGGGCGATAAATCCGATCCTGATGAAGAAGCGGAAGAATTGCGTGAACAGCTTAAGAAAATTAATGTATCCGACGAAGTGCGTGAACGTATTGAAAAAGAAATCAGTCGTTACAGCCGCATGCCGTCCATGATGCCGGAAGCAAATATTTTGCGCAATTACCTCGATTGGGTATTATCCCTACCTTGGGATAAAGTAAGCGAAGACCGTCTCGATATCGGTGAAGCAGCTAAGATTTTAGACCATGATCACTATGGCCTCAAAAAGGTTAAGGAACGTATCTTGGAATTCTTGGCGGTACGTAAATTATCCGATTCCCTGAGTGGCTCTATTCTTTGCTTGGTAGGACCTCCGGGGGTTGGTAAAACATCCTTGGCTACGTCTATTGCTAAAGCCATGAATCGTAAATTTATCCGCGCTTCCTTGGGCGGCGTTCGTGACGAAGCGGAAATCCGCGGTCATCGTCGTACCTATATCGGTGCTTTGCCGGGCCGTATGATTCAGGGCCTTAAGAATGCAGGCACCCGTAACCCGGTATTCTTGTTGGATGAAATTGACAAATTGGCATCCGATTATAAAGGCGATCCTTCGTCCGCATTATTGGAAGTGCTCGACCCTGAGCAGAACAAGACGTTCAGCGATCATTTTATTGAAATCCCATTTGATTTCTCCGATGTATTCTGGATTACCACGGCTAATGTACCGGGCAATATTCCGGCACCATTGATGGACCGCATGGAAGTGATTGAATTATCCAGCTACATGGAAGATGAAAAATTGGAAATCGCTAAACGTTATTTAGTGCCAAAACAAATTAAGAAAAACGGTTTAAGCGGTCATAATGTGAAATTATCCGATGCGGTACTTCGCAAAGTAATTTCTGAATATACTCGTGAAGCCGGTGTTCGTACTTTGGAAAAAACGATTGCCAAGATTTTCCGTAAATTGGCTTTTGAAATTATCAACGGTTCGGAAGCAACACCGCGTGTAACCGTTAAAAACTTGTCCAACTATTTGGGGGCGCCAATCTATTTGGAACAGGAACGGGAGAAGAATGCTCAAGTCGGCCTCGTTTGCGGCCTTGCTTGGACATCCGTGGGCGGTGTCGTACTTCATTGTGAAGCGACCACTATGCCCGGCAGCGGTAAGTTGTCCTTAACCGGCAGCCTCGGTAAAGTCATGCAGGAATCCGGTCAAGCCGCCTTATCCTACATCCGTCATAATGCTAAGGAGTTAGATATTCCGGCAGACTTCCATAAAACTATGGATTTACATGTACATTTACCGGAAGGGGCCACCCCTAAAGACGGTCCGTCCGCCGGTATTACCATGACATTGGCTATTGTATCGGCTTTAACAAACCGTAAAGTTCGTTCCGATTTAGCTATGACCGGCGAAATTACTTTGCGCGGTCGCGTCTTGCCGATTGGCGGTTTGAAAGAAAAATTATTAGCAGCTTTACGCTACGGTATTAAAGAAGTATTGATTCCGCAAGGCAATATTAAGGACCTTGAAGAGATGCCGACATCTGTTATTGAAGGCCTTAAAATTACGCCGGTAAAAACAATGGATGAAGTGTTAGCAAGAGCATTTGTAAAATGATGAAGCAGAAGAAAAACACACCAAGACAACCAAAACCTGTATTTACCCGTAAAGAGCCGCAAGGACCTCGTATTATTGCGTCCAAATATGTGGCTTCTGCCGTACGCTCCGACCAATATCCGGAAGGGGATACGGTGGAAGTGGCCTTCTTGGGCCGCTCCAATGTGGGCAAATCTTCTTTGATTAACTCGCTGTGCAATCACCGAGGCCTTGCCTTGGTGAGCGGCCAGCCCGGTAAAACGAAGACGATAAATTTTTTCACAATTACGTCCAAAGAGGATATCAGTGAAACCGAAGAACGCCGTTATGAGTGGTTCTTGGTGGATTTGCCGGGTTATGGGTACGCAAAAACTGATAAGAGTAATCGAAATATATGGTCTTCCTTTATTGCCGATTATATTTTACAATCAGAACGACTGATGTTGCTCTGTTTGTTGGTAGACGGTCGTCATCCGGAATTACCAATCGATCAAGAAGCTTTCAATTGGCTTCGTGAGGCCGGGGTACCGTTACAAATTGTGGTGACGAAGGTTGATAAATTAAACAGTAAGGAACGACAACAAAACATGCGCTTTATTAAGGAGAATTTCCCTTGTGAAGCACCGGCTATTCCGTACAGCTCGCTTAAGCATACGGGCCGTGAATTGTTGTTGAAGCGTATTAATCAAGTGATTGTGGGGGTCGACGAATGAGTTTGGAAAAAGAACTGGCATTAATTGAACAAGTAAAAGCAGACCTCGTAAAAGTGGAAGCCTATTTGGCGGAGTCCTTGCAAACCGGTTCTGAAGATTTTAACCGCTTAATTCGCCCCATTTCGGCGGCCGGCGGTAAACGCTTAAGGGCTCGGTTATGTCTGCTTATAGCCGGTGCCGGTGAAGCATCGGAAGCGGATCGTGTCCGTATTGCCGCAGCTGTAGAAATGCTGCATTTAGCCACATTGATTCATGATGATGTACTCGATCAGGCTGCAGTTCGCCGTGGAGCCAAAGCCATTCATTGCAGTAAGGGCAATAAGGTAGCCATTTTAAGCGGTGACTACTTATTTGCCAAAGCGTTTGATGTGGTGGCACAAATTGGTTCGGTAGCGTGTTTACATGTTTTCTCGTTTATTATTTCCGCCTTGGTGGAAGGGGAATTCATGCAGATGGAAGATGTGTATCGTCTCGATCAGGGCATTGAACGTTATTTGACGAAGACCCAAAAGAAAACGGCTGATTTTATAGAAGCTTGTTTGGAATTGGGCGGCATTCTCGGTAAATGGTCGGAATCCGAAATTCGTTTAGTAAAACAATACGGTCATGGCCTGGGCATGGCATTCCAGATTACCGATGATATCATGGATTATGCTGCTACTGCTGAAACAACGGGCAAACCGGTGGGCAAAGACTTACGTGAAGGTCTCATTACCTATCCGTTATTATCTGTTATTAACGAGGCTAATAAAGCGGAAGTCACTAAAGCCGTGCAAGCTATTGCTGACGGTCAGGCGCCGGATGAACTGATTGCTTATGTGGCGGCTCAAGGCGGGGTGGCCAATGCAGAAGCATTGGAAGCCGATTATCGTCGTGATGCCCACGAAGCATTAGAGGCTTTGCCTGATTTTGCCGGTAAAGCTGTCCTTTATGAAGTATTGGATTCATTGGCTGATAGAAAGGTGTAATATATGGAATCGTTTCAGGTACGTGATTTTAATGACCCGAAACGAAAGCCTTCCTTGAATAGTGTTTTGGCGCAAAAAGAACGCCTAAAGGCAGCCGAACGAATTCGCCGCGGTGAAGTAAATGACGAAGCGTCGGCTGAGGAGTTGAAGGCTGTATCTGGTGATGTAGCGACTGTTGATCTCGCTGCGACTGAGTCGCAGTATACACCGCTGGAAGAGCAGATTATGGCTGAAAATAAAGCCATGTCCTTAGTAGGTCACCTGGGTGAACTGCGTAAGCGGATAATTATTTCGGTCCTCGCTATTTTGGTGGGCTTTTGTGTCGCCTATTATTATGTAGATGATATATTGGCCATGATTGTGGCGCCGGCCGGTAAACTGTACTATATGCGTCCGACGGAAGCTTTTTTTACCTATATGAAAGTAGCTTTTGTGGCCGGCGTTATTGCAGCCTCACCGGTGTGGCTCTATGAAATATGGGTCTTTGTTATTCCGGCACTAACACAACAAGAGAAAAAATTAACCAATTGGTTTTTACCGTTTGCGATTATGCTGTTTGCTATTGGCATCGTGTTTTCTTATGCTTTGGTATTACCGGTGGCCATTAAATTTTTCATTGGTTTTGCCACCGATGAATTGCAGCCCTTATTTTCTATCGGGCAATACTTAGATTTTGTCATAGCTTTTGTGCTACCTTTCGGATTCATATTCGAATTGCCTATTGTTATGATTATTTTGGCCAAACTGAATCTGATTACGTCGGATTTTTTGCGCTCCAAACGAAAAATCTTTATCTTCCTGTTCTTTGTTATCGGAGGATTCATATCGCCGACACCGGATATGTTTTCGCAGACTATGATTGCCATGCCGATGATTATTCTTTATGAACTAAGTCTCTGGATGGTAGCCAAGGTGATGAAACGGTAAGTAAAAATTGACAGGTTGGACATTTTTAGATATTATGAGTAGAGATACAGTTGTTTAAATTCTCGTATATCAGGTAGGGCCTGATTACCGTATGATTACAGCCGTATTAATTGATATTTGTATAACAAAGCTGAGATAAGGAAAAATCTTCTCATAGCGTGGCAGAGAGCGTTGGTAAGGTGCGAGCAACGTACGTGAAAGGAAGAGGGTAGCCTTTGAGCTGACTTGATGAAGCAATCTTTGGATTGTGTGTAGTTTTGTCCGGTTAACCCCGTTAGAGGTAATGAGTGATTGCAACGGCAATAATCTAGGTGGTACCGCGGAAGTTAAGCCCTTTCGTCCTAATGGACGAGAGGGCTTTTTTTATATCATAGAGGAGGAACTTGAGATGAGTGAGTTCAAGAATTTAACAACCTATAATCCGGGGGAAATTGAGCAGAATTGGTATGAATTTTGGGAAAAACAGGGATACTTCCACGAAGAAGTAGATGAAAGTAAAAAGCCGTTCAGTATCGTATTGCCACCGCCTAATGTAACGGGACAACTTCATATGGGGCATGCGCTCGACAATACCTTGCAGGATATTTTGATTCGTTTCAAACGTATGCAGGGTTACAATGTGCTTTGGATGCCGGGTACCGACCATGCCGGTATTGCTACGCAGGTAAAAGTAGAACAGAACCTTAAAGAAACAGAAGGTAAGTCTCGTTATGATCTTGGTCGTGAAGAGTTCGTTAAACGCGTTTGGCAATGGAAAGAAGAATATGGCAGCACCATTGTTAAACAGATTCGCAGCTTAGGCGCTTCCTGTGACTGGACCCGTGAACGCTTTACCTTGGACGAAGGCTACTATAAAGCTGTTCGCGAAGTATTCGTAAGCTTATATGAAAAAGGTCTTATTTATCGCGGTGAACGTATTGCCAACTGGTGCCCAAGCTGTCATACCGTTCTCAGTGATATCGAAGTTGAGCACAGTGATGAAGCAGGCCATTTATGGTTCATCAAATATCCGGTAGTCGGTGAAGAAGGTCGCTTCGTAACGGTTGCTACAACCCGTCCGGAAACGATGTTCGGTGACGTGGCCGTAGCCGTTAACCCAGAAGATGATCGTTATAAAGATATTATCGGTAAAACATTGTTATTACCATTCGTAAATCGTGAAATTCCGGTTATTGCCGATGATTATGTAGATCCAAGCTTTGGTACAGGTTGTGTAAAAATTACACCGGCTCATGACCCTAACGACTTTGAAATGGGTCAACGTCATAACCTCGAATCTATCGTAGTTATGAATCTTGATGCGACGATGAACAGCGAAGCCGGTCATTTTGAAGGTATGACCCGTGAAGCCGCTCGTAAACAAGTAGTAGCCGAACTTAAAGAACAGGGTCTCCTTGCCAAAATCGAAGACCATGAACACAGTGTAGGTCATTGCTCCCGTTGTAACACCATCGTAGAACCGCTCGTATCGAAACAGTGGTTTGTAAAAATGGCACCCCTTGCCGAACCGGCTTTGAAAGTTGTTAAAGATAAAGACATCGAATTCGTACCGGAACGTTTCACGAAAACGTACACCAATTGGTTGGAAAACATCCGTGACTGGTGTATTTCCCGTCAGTTATGGTGGGGCCATCGCATTCCTGCTTGGTATTGCGATGATTGCGGTGAAGTGATTGTATCTAAGGACGATGTTACGGAATGTCCTAAATGCGGCGGTCATGTTCATCAGGAAGAAGACGTACTGGATACTTGGTTCAGCTCCGCTTTATGGCCGTTTGCGACTATGGGCTGGCCGGAACAGACCAAGGAATTGGCTCATTGGTATCCGACCAGTGTAATGGTAACCGGTTATGACATTATTTTCTTCTGGGTTGCCCGCATGATTTTTATGGGTCTTGAATTTGAAAAAGAAATTCCGTTCAAACATGTATTCATTCATGGCCTCGTACGCGACAGCCAAGGCCGTAAAATGAGTAAATCTTTGGGCAACGGTATCAATCCGCTTGATGTTATCAACGAATACGGTGCCGATGCTCTTCGCTTTACATTGGTAACGGGCAATACACCGGGTAATGATATGCGTTTTTACATGGAACGCGTAGAAGCTAATCGAAATTTTGCAAATAAGATTTGGAATGCCGCAAAATTTGTTATAATGAACTTAGATAATTACGATCCTGAGTTTGTTCCTAGTGAAGAAGACTTTACGTTGGCAGATCGCTGGATTATTGATACCTACAATACTGCTGTGGCCACCATCACCAATAATCTCGATAAATTTGAGTTAGGTGAAGCAGCTGCCGGTGTTTATGATTTTATTTGGAACAGCTATTGCGATTGGTTTATCGAATTGGCTAAGCCGCGTCTTTATAATAAAGAAGGCGGTCGTGACCGTGCGGTAGTTCAATACTTATTGGTAACTATTTTGCGTCATATGCTCGAATTATTGCATCCGTTTATGCCATTTGTTACAGAACACATCTGGCAGCATCTCCCTCATGAAGGGGAAAGCATCGTAGTGGCTCCATGGCCAACGGCTTTACCGTTCGGTGATCAGAGCACCGCCGCTGCGCAAATGAACATCATGATGGATGGCATTAAAGGGATTCGTAATATGCGTGCCGAAATGAATGTACCAATGGGTAAACGCAGCGCCGTTATTTTAGCTGTCACTGATGAATCGCTACGCACCATGGTAAGCGAACATCAGGATTACTTTAAGACTTTGGGCTGGGCTGAATCGGTAACTATTTTGGGTGCCGATGATGCGAAACCTGAAAATGCTACCGTAACGGTAGTTAATGGTCTTGAAGTATATCTCTTACTCAAAGACTTAATCGACGTAACCAAAGAACGGGAACGTTTGACGAAAGAAAAAGAAACACTTAAGAAAGAAATTGCTCGTTTAGAAGGTAAATTAGGTAATCCGGGCTTCGTGGCCAAGGCTCCGGCAGATGTAGTTGCAAAAGAACAAGCCAAATTGGCTGAATATCAGCAAAAACAACAAGCTGTTATTGAACGTGAAGAATTTCTTAAAACCTTATAGGAGGTAATCATGACGTACGCAGAGGCAGTGGCCTATTTAGACAGTTGTGCATCCTTTGGCATCAAACCCGGTTTGGAACGCATTCATGCGTTATTGGATGAATTGGGGCATCCTGAACGGTCCTATAAAACAGTCCATGTGACGGGGACCAACGGTAAAGGTTCCGTTACAGTGTATATCGATTCGGTACTCACCACCAGCGGACATCGTTCCGGCCGTTTCACATCACCCCATTTAATCAGTTATACGGAACGCATTGTGGTAAATGGTCGCAATATTACCGAAGAAGCGTTTGGAGAATTGATTGCAAAAGTAAAAGACGCTGTAGCTAAAATTGAAGCGAAAGGATCGGAATCACCGACTCAGTTTGAAGTATTGACGGCAGCTGCTTTCTTGTTCTTCATGGAACAGCAGGTTAACTATGCAGTCATCGAAGTAGGCCTCGGCGGTTTATTGGATTCAACCAATGTGATTTTCCCCGAAGTATCCGTAATTACCAATGTATCCATGGACCATCAGGCGTATTGCGGTAACACCCTCCGTGAAATTGCTACCCATAAAGCGGGCATTATTAAACCGGGCATTCCGGTAGTGACGGCGGCGCAAGGGGAAGCATTGGCTGTTATCAAGGATAAAGCCAAAGAATTGAATTCTAAAGCGTATGTGTTTAATGAAGACTTTTCAATCAGCAGTCGCACTGTCACTGAAGATGGTCAGATGATTACCTTGGAAGATAAGAGCGGGCATAAAGACATGCTGTTTACCAAAATGGTAGGCGTTCATCAAGCTGTTAATATGGCCTGTGCCTTCCGTGCCGTTCGCGTTTTAATGGAACGCGATGAAGTAATCAGCGAGGAAACGTTGCGTGAAGGTTTGGCACGGGCTCACTGGGCCGGCCGTTTTGAAATCATCAAAAAACTCGACCGTACCTTTATTTTTGACGGCGCTCATAATGCAGGCGGCGCCGAAGCATTCCGTTTAACGTATGAAGAAGTATTTAAAGACAGACAAAAAACGGTAGTGTTGTCCGTCTTAAAAGATAAAGAAGTCAAAACAGTTGTAGAGGATTTGGTAAACCCTTACGATACTGTAATTACGGTGCCGGCTTCGACGCCGCGCACATCCACACCGGAAGAATTGGCTGAATTTGTGTCGGGTGTAGCTCAGACGGCTCAAACTGTCAGTGAAGGCATGCAAAAAGCCATGGCCGCTACTCAGACCGGCGATATTATTGTAGTAGCCGGTTCCTTGTATATTTTAGGTGAAGCAGAAGAGTGGTTAAAAGCTCAGTAAAGGATGAAGTAATGACAGGTGCAGTATCTATTGACGGGGGCCGTCCGTTGCAACATTATATTACACGACTCCTGTATGCCGTGGTGCTGGTTATGCCTTTACATCCGTGGCTCGGTGATGCACTGGTCATTATTGCCCTTTTACTCAGCGTTTGGGATACCTTGCGTTACAGACCATTGTCAAAACCTGCATCGTGGCTTCAGTGGTGCGTGTTGGGCTTTATGGGGTGGAGTTTATTGTCGGCCCTCGGCTCAGCTCGGCCGATGTGGACAACGGCCAGCTGGCTTTATAATGTAGGCATGTACGGCGGTATTTATTTCCTCACCTATCGCTATTTGCGTGAGCCCGAACAATGGCGCGTTTTTTTGCGTATTTTCATGTGGTCCGCATTCGTTGTTTGTTTGGTAGGCGTCTATCAATATATGACGACATCCATGGAATTATTAAAACAGTGGGTAGATGCGGCGCATTTTCCGCTCTTGAAGCGGCGCATGTTTGCTACATTGCAAAACCCGAATTTATTCGGTGAATATTTATTAATTGTATTGTCCATGGCAGGAACGGGGATTTTTCAAGGGCTTAAAGAAAAACGCTGGCGCTTATTGGCCTGGATGGTGCCGATGGCATTGTTTTTCCTGGTTTGTATGACCCTAACCTATTCGCGGGGCATATGGCTTAGCTTTGCCTGCGTTGTTGTGTATTGGGGGCTGACTATCGATCGACGCTTGCTTTTGTCGTTATTAATAATCCCTATTGTACTTTTTTGTTACCATGGGGAAGTGGCGTCAAGGCTTTGGTCGCTGTTCGACGGTAACGATACATCCGCTGTGTTGCGCTGGGCTTTATGGGACAGTACAACCTATATGATTGCGGATTATCCGATTCTGGGGATCGGTTGGGATGCCTTCTGGTTTGAATATCCACATTATAATTACTATATTCAGGCCCCTGATGTGATAATTTATCATGCCCATAACATGTTTCTAAATATGTTGGCAGAAATAGGAATTCCCGGCGCACTCTTCTATTTTGTCGCAATATATGGCCATGCTGTGTATGCTTTACGTTTGCCGAAAGCAACTATAAGTAACATCGTGAAGTATGGTATCGGTGCCGTTGTAGTAGGTATAACGGTTAGCGGCTTGTTTGACCATGATTTGTTCAGTCATCAGGTATCGGTAATTTTTTGGCAACTCTTAGGTTGGGCTTCATCCGTTTTATATACTTACAAAAAACGGGGGAACAAACCACTTGAGAATGAACCGACAACAGATATAAAAATTAATATATTCGATTCGTAAGTTAATTCGTGTACTTACTAAAGTCACTGTAATTAATAGACAAATATTGATATATTGGATTGAAATATTCTGATGTATATGATTAAAAAATCTGATAATCTAATTTATTGATAACCGAAAAATTCAGATGTTTGGTTAACAATAAACCTGAAAAAGTATAGGTATGATGAGACTAATTCATCATACCTATACTTTTTGTATATGAAATATCATTTATGCATATTGGTTGACAAAAGAAAATAATTCTTCTAAACTTAGCCATAGTTTGAAGTATAATTCTTTAAACAACATCTAATTATGTCAACATCTAATTATGTCGATGAAAGAGAAGATTTTCGATACGGTAAACTGTGAGTAAAAATAAAAAAATATTCACAAAAAAAGAGGATATTTTAAACTTTTGTCGAATATGTATTAGTGTTGGAATGCGGAAGTACAATTTAATGTCATTCAAACTTTTTAAAGGAGATGGTAGTGATGATTAACATCCTCGATCGCGTACAAGGCAGTGCTCTTCAAGCTAAAATCGTTACAGCTGAAGAAGCAGCTTTGTTGATCAACCCGGGCGACCATGTGGGTATTAGTGGTTTTACCCCATCCGGTTATCCGAAAGCAGTTCCTTTGGCCTTAGCTAAACGAATGGAAAGCGATCCATTTCAAATTGACTTGTGGACAGGCGCTTCAGTTGGTGATGAAGCTGATGGTGCTTTAGTTCGAGTTAATGGGATTGCCCGTCGTTTCCCTTACCAGACAAATGGTGATATGCGTAAAGCATTGAACGCTGCGAAAGTACGTTATAATGATATGCATCTTAGCCAGGTGGCTCAGAATGTACGTTACGGTTTCTATGGCGACTGCGATGTAGCTATCGTAGAAGCTGTATGCATCCGTGAAGACGGCGGTATTATTCCGTCCACTTCTGTTGGTAACACCCCGACCTACATCAGCCAAGCTAAGAAAGTAATTGTTGAAGTCAATGTATCGCAACCTATGAGCTTAGTAGGTATGCATGATATCTACGAACCATTGGATCCGCCGCATCGTCAGCCGTTACCTATTACAGCTGCCGGTAACCGCGTGGGTACACCTTATATCCCATGTGATCCTGAAAAAATCGTAGCTATCGTACCTTGCGATATTACCGATAAAACTCGTCCATTGGCAGCAATTGATGACGACGCTAAAGCAATGAGCCAACATTTAATCGAATTCTTCCAGAATGAAATTAAACATGGCCGTTTACCTAAGAATTTATTACCGTTACAATCCGGTGTAGGTTCGGTAGCAAATGCTGTTATCAGTGGTTTGGCACAAGGTCCGTTCACTAACCTTTCAATCTTTACCGAAGTAATTCAAGATGGTATGTTTGACCTTATTGATGCCGGTAAAGTTGAAGTATGTTCCGGTACGGCATTGTCGCCATCTCCGGACGGTTTAAAACGTTTCTATGACAACGTTGATTTGTACTCGAAGAAAATTATTCTTCGTCCGCAAGAACTTTCCAATAGTCCTGAATTAGCTCGACGCCTCGGCGTTATTGCTATGAATACGGCTATTGAATTTGATATTTTTGGTAATGTAAACTCCACTCATATCATGGGTAGCAAGATGATGAACGGTATCGGCGGTTCCGGCGACTTCGCTCGTAACGCATATATCTCCATCTTCTGTACTAATTCGGTAGCGAAAGATGGTGCTATCAGCTCCGTTGTTCCAATGTGCTCGCACATTGACCATACAGAACACGATGTAATGGTATTCTGTACTGAACAAGGTGTGGCTGACTGCCGTGGTTTGTCACCTGAAGAACGTGCTCGTTTAATTATTAAAAACTGTGCACATCCGGATTACAAACCAATGTTAGAAGATTACCTCGAAAGAGCCATTGCAGCGACAAAACACGCCCATACACCGATTTTGCTCGACGAAGCTCTTTCTTGGCATAAACGTTTCCAAGAAACTGGAAGCATGAAGAAGTAAAGGTATATTTAGGAGGATGATGAAAATTATGGCTAACGAAGCTCTAAAAGCTAATCTCGCCAAATACGAGGCAGAAGTTGCAGAAAAGATTGCTAAATTCCCAGAACGTAAAAACTTGAAGTACAATCGTTTATACACTCCACTTGACATCGAAGGTTTCGACTACGAAAGAGATTTAGGATTCCCTGGTGAATATCCTTACACTCGTGGCGTACAACCTACAATGTACCGTGGCCGTTTCTGGACAATGCGTATGTATGCTGGTTTCGCAACTGCTGAAGAATCCAACAAACGTTATCGTTACCTTATCGAATCCGGTGCTACCGGCCTTAGCTGTGCATTTGACTTGCCAACTCAGATCGGTTATGACTCCGATGACGCTATGGCTGAAGGCGAAGTTGGTAAAGTAGGGGTAGCAATTGACTCCTTGAAAGATATGGAAATCTTGTTCGACGGTATTGACCTCGGTAAAGTTTCCACTTCCATGACTATCAATGCTCCTGCATCTGTTCTTCTTGCTATGTACATTGCAGTAGCTGAAAAACAGGGCGTACCTGCATCCGCTTTGATGGGTACTATCCAGAACGATATTCTTAAAGAATATGCTGCTCGTGGTACTTACATTTTCCCACCAAAACCATCCATGCGCTTGATTACCAATATTTTCGAATATTGCTCTCAGAATGTACCAAAATGGAATACAATCTCCATTTCCGGTTACCATATTCGTGAAGCCGGCTCCACTGCTGCGCAGGAAATCGCATTCACAATCGCTGACGGTATTGCTTACGTAGAAGCTGCTTTGAAAGCCGGCTTAGACGTTGATGCTTTCGCTGGTCGTTTATCCTTCTTCTGGAATGCTCATAACAACGTACTTGAAGAAGTTGCTAAATTCCGTGCGTCACGTCGTTTATGGGCTCACATCATGAAAGAACGTTTTGGCGCTAAAAAAGCTAAATCCATGATGCTTCGTGTACATACTCAGACGGCCGGTTCCATGTTGACTGCACAACAAGTTGATAACAACATCGTTCGTGTAGCTTTACAGACTGCCGCTGCTGTAATGGGTGGTACTCAGTCCTTACATACTAACTCCCGTGACGAAGCTTTGGCTCTTCCTACAGAAGCTTCCGTACAGGTTGCTCTTCGTACTCAACAGATCGTTGCTTATGAATCCGGCTTAGCTGACGTAATTGACCCATTGGGCGGTTCCTACTATGTAGAAGCTATGACTAATGCAATTTACGACGAAGCTGCTGAATACATTAAGAAAATCGACGAAATGGGCGGCGCTGTAGTTGCTATTGAAAAAGGTTACATCCAGAAAGAAATTCAGGAATCCGCTTACAAATGGCAGATGGAAGTTGAATCCGGTCTCCGCACTATCGTAGGCGTTAACAAATTCCAGGTTGAAGAAAAACCTGTTGAAGGTCTTCTTCGCGTAGACGCTTCCGTAGGTGTTAACCAGGCTAAGAAAACTCAGCAAGTTCGTGCAGAACGCGACAACGCTGCAGTTGAAAAAGCATTGGCAGCACTTAAAGAAGGGGCAAAAGATGAAAATGTTAACCTTATGCCATTAATTCTTGATGCAGTTCGTACTTATGCAACATTAGGCGAAATTTGTAACGTATTACGTGAAGTATTCGGCGAATACCAAGCTCACTCCACGTTATAATTCTCAAGTATAATTAGCGTAACGATTAGTTCGGAGGTAATCTATCATGGCAGAAAAACGTATTCGTGTATTAGTAGCAAAACCAGGTCTTGATGGTCATGACCGTGGTGCTAAAGTTGTAGCTCGCGCACTTCGCGATGCTGGTTTTGAAGTAATTTATACTGGTCTTCGTCAGACGCCGGAACAAATTGTTGCAGCAGCTGAACAGGAAGACGTTAATGTTGTTGCGTTGAGCCTTCTTTCCGGTGCTCACAACACATTGTTCCCTAAAATCGTTGAAATGTTAAAAGAAAAAGGTATGGGCGACGTTCTTGTAGTAGGCGGCGGCGTAATTCCTGATGCTGATATCCCTGGTCTTAAAGAAGCAGGCGTTGCAGCAGTATTTACTCCTGGCACTCCTACAGGCGACGTAATCGAATTTATCAAAGCTAACGTAAAATAAGATGTTTTTTAGTAACAGGCTCGGATTTTTACAAGTCTGGGCCTGTCACTATATAAGAAGGCGGTGCAACCAATGGATTTAGTCAAAGAACTATTAAACGGTTCCCGACTGGCCTTGGCGAGAGCCATCACTGCAGTCGAAAGTGAATATGATGAAGCAATCGACATTATGAAAGCGATTTATCCTAAAACGGGTCATGCTCGTGTTTTAGGTGTTACCGGGGCTCCCGGCGCCGGTAAGAGTACCTTGACTGATAAAATTGTTAAACAATACTTACAGCAAGGTAAAAAAATCGGTATCGTTGCGGTGGACCCGACCAGTCCGTTCTCCGGTGGTGCCATCTTGGGTGACCGTATTCGAATGAATGATTTGACGTTAAACGAAAATGTATTCATTCGCAGTATGGGTACTCGTGGCAGCTTAGGCGGATTATCTAAGAAAACATCTGATGCAGTTAAGCTGATGGATGCGTTCGGTATGGATCTTGTTATTATTGAAACCGTAGGTGTTGGCCAATCAGAAGTCGATATCGTCAAAAATGCCGATAGCGTTTTGGTTGTGCTCGTACCGGGTCTCGGTGATGATATCCAAGCTATTAAGGCCGGTATTTTGGAAATCGGCGATGTATTCGCCATTAACAAAGCAGACCGCGATGGCTGTGATAAACTGAATGTTGAAATTGAAATGATGCTCGACTTAGACTCCCGTGAGGTTAAATGGCGTCCTCCTATTAAACGTACCATTGCGAGCAAAGACGAAGGTGTTGATGAATTAGTTGAAGCGTTGGATGAACATTTTGAATTCTTGGAAGACAGCGACGAATTAACTGTTCGCCGTCAGGATAGAACAAGAAATGAAATTATCGCGATGATTAATGAACAAATCGGACGTCGTGTTGCCGATGTAGTGGTAGCGAGTGACGACTTTAATAGCCAAGTTGATGCTGTTAACCAGCGTCAAAATGACCCATATACAGTGGTCAACAAAGTCTTGGCAGATGTTTTAAAAATTTAATGATACCAGCCTTCTAAGGCCTATCAAATGCAAAGGAGATTTTAACCATGGCATTTAAAGTATTAAACGTAGATCACATCGGTATTGGTGTTAGTGACTTAGCAGCAACTAAAGAATTCTACAAAAACACATTGGGTATTGAACATCTTCCTGAAGATGAAGTAGTAGAAGAACAAAAAGTAAAAGTAAGCTTCTTCCCTTGTGGCGATGCTGAATTGGAATTCTTGGAATCCACTACTCCTGATGGACCTATCGGCAAATTTATCGAAAAAAATGGTGGCCGTAACGGTATCCAACACGTTGCTTTACGTGTAGACAACATCGAAGCTGCAATCGCTGATTTAATGGAAAAAGGCGTTCGCATGATCGACGAAAAACCTCGCTACGGTGCAGGCGGATCTGCTATTGCTTTCATTCATCCAAAAGCAACTGGTGGCGTTCTTCTTGAACTTTGCCAGAGAATGAAGTAATATAAGATATATAATTTATTTATATAAAACTCTATGGAGGTGTAGTGATGGCAACAGTCCAAGAAAAGATTGAGTTGTTACACAAAAAGTTAGAAGTTGTGAAACTTGGCGGCGGGGAAAAACGTATTGAATCCCAGCACAACAAAGGCAAAATGACTGCCCGTGAACGTATCGCTAAGTTGTTTGACGAAGGCAGCTTCGTTGAATTGGATCAATTTGTTAAACATCGTTGTGTAAACTTCGGTCAAGACAAAAAAGAATTACCTGGTGAAGGTGTAGTTACCGGTTGGGGTACTATCGATGGTCGTTTAGTGTATGCTTTCGCTCAAGACTTCACAGTAGAAGGCGGTTCTTTAGGTGAAATGCATGCTGCTAAAATCGTTAAAGTACAGCGTTTAGCAATGAAAATGGGTGCTCCTATTATCGGTATCAATGATTCCGGCGGGGCTCGTATTCAGGAAGCTGTTGACGCATTGGCAGGCTATGGTAAAATCTTCTTCGAAAATACCAACGCATCCGGTGTTATCCCTCAGATTTCCGTAATCATGGGACCATGTGCAGGCGGTGCAGTTTATTCTCCTGCATTGACTGACTTCATCTACATGGTTAAGAACACTTCCCAAATGTTCATCACCGGCCCGGCTGTAATTAAATCGGTAACGGCTGAAGATGTAACGGCAGAAGCACTTGGTGGTGCTATGGCACACAACAGTGTATCCGGTGTTGCTCACTTTGCTGCTGAAGACGAAGATGACTGCATCCAACAGATTCGTTACTTGTTAAGCTTCTTACCAAGCAATAATATGGAAGATGTACCGCTCGTTGATACCGGCGATGATCCAAACCGTATTTCTGAAGAACTTAACACATTATTGCCAGACAACAGCAATATGCCTTATAATATGTTAGACGTAATCTCTGCTGTTGTAGATAATGGTGAATACTATGAAGCTCAACCTTTCTATGCAACTAATATCATTACATGCTTCGCTCGTTTCAACGGCCAAAGCGTAGGTATTATTGCTAACCAGCCAAAAGTAATGGCAGGTTGTCTTGATATTAATGCATCCGATAAATCTTCTCGCTTTATCCGCTTCTGTGATGCATTTAATATTCCAATCGTTAACTTCGTAGACGTTCCTGGTTTCTTGCCTGGTACTAACCAAGAATGGGGCGGTATCATTCGTCATGGTGCGAAAATGTTATACGCTTATTCCGAAGCTACAGTACCTAAGATTACTGTTATTACTCGAAAAGCATACGGTGGTTCTTATCTCGCTATGTGTTCTCAAGACCTCGGTGCCGATCAAGTATATGCATGGCCTACATCTGAAATCGCAGTTATGGGTCCTGCAGGTGCAGCTAATATCATCTTCCGTAAAGATGCAGACAAAGATGAAAAAACTGCCAAATATGTTGAAGAATTTGCTACACCATATAAAGCTGCTGAACGCGGTTTCGTAGATGCTGTAATCGAACCAAAAGTAACTCGCCCTGCAATTATTAATGCACTCGCTATGCTTGCAAGTAAGAGTGAATCTCGTGCAGCTAAAAAACATGGTAACATTCCATTGTAATTTTTAGAATGTAAAACTTAGTTTTGATTTGGAGTATCATAATTCTTATTCTTAGTTGTTAGAAAGAAAGAGGAATTTATTATGGGAGGAAACGAAAGTGCTATGAATCCGTGGCTATTTATGGCAATCAATATGACTGTCGTATTTGCCGTGTTGGCTGTATTAGGTGCAATCATGGTCATTACTCATAAAATTGACCCTACAAAAAAAAAGCCTAATGAACCGGCCAAGAGCGTAGCGCCAGCAGCTGCTCCTGTGACTGCAGCAGCGCCAGTGGTAGCTAATGATGAACCTGTAGTAGCCGCTATTACGGGAGTCATCGTGGCTATGGGTTACTCGTCAGATCAAATTGCATCAATTCGTCCGGCTACAACCAGCCGTAACTGGACACTAGATGGCAGACTAAGTGGTAGATACTAGTCAAACGTAATCTAGGAGGTGTAAACATGAGCAAGACGGAATTTAAAACCGGCAGCAACAAAGTCAATGATGAAGTAGTTGCAGTAATTGCTAGCGCTATTAGTGCTATGGGTTATTCGGTTAATCAGATTGCCAGTATTCGTCCAAGCGTAAATATCTATAACTGGAAATTGGACGGACGTTTGCGCATGAGTCGTTAATTGTAATATTGTGATGAAGAATTAGCAATTAGCATTGAAGTTTATATGTTTGGAGGATAACAAAATGAAAAAATTTAGCGTAACTGTAAATGGTACTGTATATGATGTTGAAGTTAATGAAGTAAAAGCTGGCGGCGTAGCTCCAGCAGCTCCTGCACCTAAAGCAGCTCCGGCTCCAGCACCTGCAGCAGCTCCAGCAGCTCCAGCGCCTAAAGCAGCAGCTCCTGTAGCAGCCGGTGCAACTACAGTTAAAGCTCCAATGCCTGGTAAAATTTTATCTGTTGCCGTTTCCGCTGGTCAAGCAGTTAAAAAAGGCGACCTTTTATTAGTTCTTGAAGCTATGAAAATGCAGAACGAAATCTACGCTCCACAGGATGCTACTGTATCTGAAGTTCGCGTATCCGCTAACCAGACTGTAGCTACCGGCGAAGACATGGTAGTTTTAGGCTAATAAAATATTTGTAGTGAATTGTTGATTATATCAGTAATTAAGTTCTCTGAGAAAGGAGATCACGTATGGATGCCTTTATCGTAGCGGTCTCTTCCGTTTGGACAGACAGCGGGTTCATCAACTTCAACTG
The DNA here is from genome assembly GCF_015058545.1 of Veillonella sp. Lineage (GTDB taxonomy): Bacteria > Bacillota > Negativicutes > Veillonellales > Veillonellaceae > Veillonella_A. Next base: position 4,877 of record NZ_SVCB01000104.1, on the reverse strand, counting down.
GGGCAACGGCGTTATGATCTTAGTAGGTTTACTATTATTGTACATGGCCTTTGCTAAAGAGTTTGAACCATTATTGCTCTCGCCAATCGCTTTTGGTTGTATTCTCGCCAACATCCCTCGCAATGGTTTTGAAGAAGGGGTTATGGCCCTTATCAGCGCCGGGGTTGCTAATGAAATCTTCCCTCCGCTTATCTTCTTAGGTGTAGGTGCGATGACTGACTTCGGTCCTTTAATTGCTAACCCTAAAACATTGTTCTTAGGGGCAGCAGCTCAAATCGGTGTATTCGTTGCTTTAGCCGGAGCTATGGTGATTGGTTTCACTGCGCCACAGGCAGCAGCTATTGGTATTATTGGTGGTGCCGACGGTCCTACATCTATTTATCTGGCGGCTAAATTGGCACCTGAATTACTCGGTGCTATCGCTGTAGCAGCTTATTCTTACATGTCATTGGTACCATTAATCCAACCACCGGTTATGAAATTGCTAACAACGCAGAAAGAACGTGCAGTTGTTATGGAACAGCTTCGTGAAGTATCTCACTTCGAAAAAATTGCATTTCCAATCCTTTCTACAATCTTTATTTCCTTATTATTACCATCCATCACTTCTTTGTTAGGTATGTTGATGTTAGGTAACTTATTCCGTGAATCCGGTGTAACAGAACGTTTATCCGATACATCTCAAAACGCTTTGATTAATATCGTTACTATATTCTTAGCAACAGGTACCGGTCTTACTATGAATGCTGAACACTTCTTAACAATTGACACTATTAAGATTATCATCTTAGGTTTAGTTGCGTTCATCTTCGGTACTGCCGGTGGCGTATTGTTCGGTAAACTCATGTATATGATGGATGGCGGAAAAACAAATCCGCTTATTGGTTCCGCCGGTGTATCCGCTGTTCCAATGGCAGCTCGTGTATCTCAGGTAGTAGGAGCCAAAGCAAATCCTGCTAATTTCTTGTTGATGCATGCTATGGGTCCTAACGTAGCCGGCGTTATCGGTACTGCAGTTGCAGCCGGTACTATGCTTGCCATGTTGGGCGCACACTAATTAAATATTGAAATGCTGGCTTGGGGGCCTCTTCCCCCAAGGTTAGCTTTTTTCTTGTCGATTTACAGTAATGTGAAGAGATACTTTGACAATAAGTTCTGCTCGAAGTATTCTTTGGGGATATTACCAATTAGTATCGATAAATCGTGTTGCATTTATAATTTAATGTAGAGGTGATTTTGACTTGTTCTCCATAGAATTGAAAATTTTAATTTCTTTCGTGTGGGCACTTATTGTCTTTTTTGTTGTAGCCATAATTATTGGCCCTGAGCGTAAGTCTCAATGGTTCCAACGTCGAACAAAGTATTCCTTCTTTAATCGACGAGGTTTTATTAGTGAACACTTATTTTTCGGCTATCCTAAAACTAAGGAAGGTATTTTTATAACGGCAGGCATGGCAGCTGTCATTGGGGCAGTTATCCTTGGTCTGTATTATGTATAGCCCCAGTTTAAGATAGACTATGTTCTGATTATATACGGTCAGATAACTGAAATTATCTAGTTGAATAATTAGATTCATTTCCTAAAATTAAGGGGTTTACTAATAGATTTAGTGAATATTGAATATTAAAAGGAGATGACTTTACATGGATGCTGCAGTACAAACGTTGATCGTACTCGCTGTTATGGCGGTTTTCTTTGTAACTGAAATTATCCCGCTCGCAATTACCTCATTAGGTGGTGCCATTGCGTTAGCATTGATGGGAATTATTAGTAGTAAAGAAGCTTTTTCCGGCTTATCCGATAGTACCGTAGTATTATTTGCTGGTATGTTTGTAGTAGGCGGTGCTCTATTCTACACCGGTTTAGCCCAAAAAATTGGGGAAACCGTAGTATCCAAAGCCGGTACCAGTGAAAATGGCTTGATGTTTGCAATCATGACTGTTACAGCCGCTATGTCCGCATTCTTATCCAACACCGGTACAGCTGCGGCTTTATTACCGGTAGTAGTTGGTATCTGTGCGGTTGCTAAAATTCCTGCCAGCCGTCAATTAATGCCATTAGCATTTGCTGCCGGTATTGGTGGTATCATGACAATGGTTGGCACACCTCCAAACATTATCGTTAACGGTGCCTTATCCAAAGCCGGTATCGAACAATTCGGTTTTTTTGAATTTGCATGGATTGGCATTCCTTTGACTGTTGCCACTATCGTTTTCATGATGTTCATCGGTAAATATTTCTTACCTAAACATGAAATTACCGATGTTGGCGAAGTTGAACAAGAAGTGTCTGCTGAAGATATTTCTAACGATCCTAAGAAACAATTATATTCCGGTTTAATTCTTTTAACTGTTATCGTATTGATGATTTTAGGCGATCCATTGAAATCCATTGGTATTAACTTACCATTGAGCTTGGTAGCTGTTATGGGTGCTTTAGCTTGCGTACTTACCGGTTGCTTGGAAGAAAAACAAGCTTACACTTCGATTGACTGGGTTACTATCTTCTTGTTCGCAGGTATGATGCCTGTAGCAGGTGCTATGGATAAATCCGGTGCCGGTCAATTAATCGCTGACGCAGTACTTGGTGTTATGGGTTCCGATCCTAGCCCTTACTTCGCAACAGCAGTATTGTTCTTATTATCTTGCGTTATGACTCAGTTCATGTCCAATACCGCATCTTGTGCATTGCTTGCTCCTATCGGCATCGCAATTGCAAAAGGTATGGGTGCTGACCCTCATGCCGTATTAATGGCTATCGGCGTTGCTGCATCTTGTGCTTTCGGTACACCTGTTGGTACGCCTCCAAACACATTGGTACTTGGCCCTGGTCAATACAAATTCATGGACTATGTTAAAGCCGGTGTTCCATTGATCGTTGTATGCTTCATCGTAAGTATCTTGATCATTCCAATGGTATGGCCTTTCTTCCCTGGTAAATAATTACCGGTCAGAAAGTAACTTTAGTTGAGATAATACTAAAAAATACTTTATAATTAATGTTGAGGCGGTGCGCTTTACGTGCTGCTTCAACATTTTTTATTTTATTGAGCGGTATTTTTATGGGAGTTTATGATTATGAAGATTTTTGGAAAGGCTGAATCGAAACGGAGTAGAACGGCCGGATTTATTATAGCCTTCTTCTGTATTTTATTATTGGTCGCAATGGGCTGGACGATTTCCAGAAGTATTGCGAAGGGAATTATTATACTGGATGAATTATTCGTTGAAGTGGTGGCTTTATTTGTGATTTTAAAGTCCGCGGTGGCACAATATATGTATCTTTTGACGGAAGATAAATTAGTTATTGTGGAGAAGATTCTGTTTTATACTAAAAAAATGGAAATTCCTTATAATATGATCGATGGAGTGTATGCTCATAAGACTGAATTTATCAGTAAGTTCCGTTTGCGCTATAAATATCGAAAATGTTCAACCGTAGACAATCGTCCTATTTGGGCGTTAATATATTCCATTGTTAATGGTAAAAAGGTTAAAAACGGTCGTGTATTGTTAAAAGCCGATCCGGCTTTTTTTGAGGCATTTGATCGCTTTGTGCCGAATAGAATCTGTGCACCGCAAGCCGATGTCATGTTATATTCCTATGCAAGACGTGATGCTGTAATGCATGATGAATCGGTAGAAGAATATTTTAAGAAACTATCGGGTGCGTCTGAAGCGTCGGCTGATACAGCACATACGGAAGAGGAGGGCAGTCGCTAATATGAATCATGAAGAATTAACCAAAAGACGTAAGGAACTGATTGATGAACGAGCCGCCCGTTTAGAGGAGTGGCGTAAGTTAATTCAATTGGAGGATCGGCCTCCGCTAGCTATCTCCATCATTGGTTTTATTTTAATCGCTGCCGGTACTGTTATGGTATATTTGGTGGAACATCCTTGTATTTATGAACCTATGTTTTTAGGCGGCTTAGTATTAATGCTCATAGGGGCGGCTGTTTTTTATAATAGTAAAATTACAGTAGATGGTCGATTTAAACGTAAACAAAGATTGCGTACCATTGTGGAAGAGCTGAATGAACAAATTCGTGATGCTTCACAAGAATTAGGGTTACCGAATCCTAAAATAAAATTCCCTAAAGATCACAGTAAACGCAAAAAGTAATTGATAATGCTAGTCATTTGAAATTGAGCATAGTTCACATCTTAAATGAGAATGCACTGTGGGCCTATGGTTGGACAAAAAACTTAAAAATGTATATTGAAAATATCTATCAATAACCTATAAAGTGGTATTCCTGCTATGTAAATAAGTCAATTGAACTTGCGTAAAAATAATAAGAAATCATTCTCCATAAGTTTGACAAGAAGGAAAAATCGTGCCATAATGAGAACATAAAGTTAAGGTAAGTTCCTTAAAGAAATGATAATTCAGAAATTATCCGGTATATTATGTGGAGGTGTCCAACTATGAGATTGATCGGTGACGAATGTATTAAATGTGGTTCTTGTGCTTCTGTATGCCCAGTAGGCGCTATCAGCGAAGGCGAACTTAAATACGAAATCAATGAAACTTGCATCGACTGCGGTTCTTGCGAATCCGTATGCCCTGTAGGCACTATTCATCCAGCTGAATAATCTTGGATGCTCAAAGCCCTCTAGATAGAGGGCTTTTTTTCTTGCCCTTTTTTAGGCTCTTTGTCAAATTTTGGGGCGCTAAAGAGTCTATGCACTTTGAGGAAGGACATGCGACATAACTGTTGCGTGTCCTTTTCTTGTATTGATGAATAAAATCCGGTTACGGAAGTAGTGGAAGTTCCGTATCCCAAAAGAGCAACGTTTTAAAACTTTAATTTTGTTGTTGCAACCCTCGGTAAAGCCGTTTGAATATGGTAAGGTTAAGGCATTAATAATTT
>NZ_SVCB01000007.1 GCF_015058545.1 Veillonella sp. | reverse complement strand
GCCGAAAACAGTGATATCCTTTTGATTGTGACGCCGTCTATTTATGTGCGTGATACACTGAAGCAGTTTGCCCCATATATTTCTGCAAAAACGACGGTAGTTATTTGCTCTAAGGGGATTGAACGAGAGACGGGTAAGCGTTTATCCGAAGTGGCTGATGAGGTTGTAGGCCATATTACGGAGCACTTAGCTATTTTATCCGGACCTAATCATGCCGAGGAAATAGGCCGTGATTTACCGGCTGCAACGGTTGTAGCGGCACGAACGGTACCAACGGCGGAGCAAGTGCAACAGGCTTTAAGTACTGTTAATTTCCGGGTCTATGTGAATGAAGATATGACGGGCGTAGAACTGGCAGCCACAACGAAGAATATTATCGCCTTAGCGGCCGGTATTGCAGATGGTATGAAGCTTGGTGATAATTGTAAGTCAGCTCTTTTGACACGTGGTCTTCATGAGATGACCAAATTTGGTGTGGCTATGGGGGCACGTCGCGAAACTTATGCCGGGCTCGCCGGTATGGGTGATTTGATTACCACTTGTATGAGTCGTCATAGTCGTAACCGCGCAGCGGGTCAGAAATTGGCAGCCGGTGAAACTATGGATTATATAATGAATCACTCCAATATGGTGGTAGAAGGCTTTTTTGCCGTAAAAACAGTGTATAAAATCGCTAAAGCAAAAGAATTGGATTTACCTATAACGGAAGCTTTATACGAAGTTCTATACTATCAAAAATCGCCTCAAACAGCACTTATGGAGCTGATGGGGCGCAACTTGAAAGATGAAATGTTCTTATAATAATTTTTCCCTAGGAATGTACTTTTATTTTGGAACATTATATACTATAATTAAAAGACAAGTGTAGGCATAAAGAGGGAAGTATGAGAATTATTGCAGGACGTGCCAAAGGTCATATATTGAAAGCTCCGAAAGGGATGAGTACGAGACCCACACAGGATCGTGTGCGGGAGAGTATTTTTAATATACTGACTAATTACGGTCTGATTGAGTCCACCGTACTTGATTTTTTCTCCGGTACAGGCGCTTTCGGATTGGAAGCCGTCAGTCGCGGTGCCTCACTGGCCGTATGCGTTGATAAACGGACAGCTCGAATTATTAAAGCGAACATAGAGCATTGTCATATGGAAGACGCGGTTGAAGTGATACCAACATCGATTGAAACGGCGGCTAAACAGTTAGCCGGTCGTCAGTTTGATTATATTTTTGCGGATCCGCCATATGAACAAGGTTTTGTGGCCGCAACGTTGGCTGTAGTCGTGAATCAGCAATTACTAAAAGAAAATGGAATGCTTATTGTGGAGCATCATGAAAACGAACCGCTTGTATTGCCGGAAGGTTGGAGCCTTGTTAGGGAACAACGCTTTGGTTATACGAAGGTGACGTATTGTGTACCCTATGAGCTTGAAAGGAGCTAATATAGTGCGTATAGGCATTTGCCCAGGGAGTTTTGACCCTGTGACAAACGGGCATGTCGATATTTTTGAACGAGCGAGTAAGCTTGTAGATAAGTTGATTGTGGCGGTTTTAACTAATCCGAATAAAAATAATTTGTTTACTCAAGATGAGCGAGTTGAATTGATTAAAGCCTCCGTAGCCCATATACCTAATGTTGAAGTGGATTGTGCATCAGGTCTGTTGATTGATTATGCAAAATCAAAAAACAGTATTATGATTATTCGAGGCTTGCGAGCGCTTGCTGATTTTGAATATGAATTCCAACGAGCTTTATTTTCAAAGTTTTTGGATGACGATATTGAAACCGTTTTTATCATGACGAATAATAAGTATTCATTTGTCAGTTCCACGGGAATTCGCGAATTAGCGCGATTTAATGGTCGTCTTGACGGCTTAGTTCCGGATGCAGTAAAAGAAGCGTTAGAAGCAAAATTTGCGAATCGTAGTGAATAGTACTAATAGGAGTGGCGAGAATGAAAACAGAAAAACTTTTAGAAGATTTGGAAAATTTAATTGAAACCAGTGGTCGCATTCCTATGACCACCAAACGTGTCATTGAAGAAGAAGAAATTATGCGTGTCTTAGATGCCATTAATGAATCTTTGCCGTTGGAGCTTGAAGAATCCCGCCGTATTATGGCTGAAAAAGATAAAATTTTGGCAGATGCACAGCGTCAAGCCGATACTTTGATTGCTCAGGCCAAAGATTATATTGCAAAATTGACGGAAGAAAGCGAACTTGTTAAGCAGGCTCAGACTCAGGCTAACCAAATTATTACCTTGGCTAACCAATCTTCCGAAGAATTGAAAAACAGTTCTATTCAATATGCTCAAGATGTAATGCGTTATATTGAAAACAACTTGGAAAAAACTTTGGAAAGCTTGCGCCAAAACCGCGAAAGCTTAAAACAATCCAATCGCGATTAATTGCGTTATTTTTGGCGATTTTGTTGACAATGTCGGTCATTGTAAGCTTGAAATAAAAAAGCTCTCAGGAAGCATCCTTGCTATACTTGGTATAGGGGATTTCCTGAGAGCTTTTTTGCTTATTCGTAGAGATTCGTTTCTTTATTTAATACCGGTTCTTTCGGGTCAATTACTGCTGTTTTCTGATTCGTATAAATAACAAAGCCTAATGGCGATGCCGGTGGTTTTTTTATAAATTTAACAGGGGTATAATCGATAGCTACTTTGGAGGACTCGCGAGCCCGGCTGAAATAGGCGGCATAGCGGGCGGCTAGGGTAAGCATTTCATCGGTTGGTTCGCCGCCTTGGGTGCGTAAGATAACATGACTGCCTTGTACCTGCAAAGTATGAAACCACATATCATCAGGCTTGGCAAAACGATGGGTTAAATATTCATTCTGCTGATTGTTGCGACCGATGAAAATTTCACCGCCGTCAATTTGAAAATGCATGAAATTATGTTTCGGTGCCTTATAACTAACCGGCTTTTTAGATTTTTTCAAAAGCCCGGCCTGTTCACATTCATTGTAGATTTCTTGAACCGTTTCTTTGCTGTCGGCAATGGTTAAACTGTATAAAACGGACTGAAGATAGTCAATGCGACGACTACTTTGCTCTAATTGATATAAACCGCTTTGTTTACGATTTTTTAACTTCGTATAGAGTTTGTAATAGTTTTGCGCATTCTCTACAACGGTTAATTCCGGCACGAGGGGAATGGTAATCGGTTCAACGGGATTTACTAAAATATTGTCTAAGGTGATATTTGGTTCGTATTGCGTATCGCGATAGGCATTAATCATCAATAAATCACCAAAAGCCTTATATTCATCGGCTTTTGAGCTATCGTTAAGTTCGGCTTCAATCTTACTGTGACGGAGTTCTTCTTTTTTGATAGCCTGTTCTAAAGTTCGTTCCAATTCACGAGTGGTCGTATTGATGCCGCCTTGTTTTACAACGGCTACTTCAAGCGGTTGTGAGATGGAATCG
>NZ_SVCB01000103.1 GCF_015058545.1 Veillonella sp. | reverse complement strand
GGCCATTCATCATAGAATGCATAGAGCTGTTATTCGCGGAACTCTGATTGTTCATCATGTTATTGACCATGCCGCCCATCATAGAACTCATGTTAGCCGTCATATTTTGGCTGTTTGTAGCGGTCGCGCTATCGTAGCAACAATCATTGGTCGTCACTGTATCATGAGCAGATACAATGGCTGTCCCGCCTGTTATCGCTACTGCCACCAATAAAGCTTTCATATAATTTGAATACTTCTTCATTTCACCGTCTCCAATACTTACATTTTAACTACAACACATTTTAAATATTTCACCTGAAAACCAGGATATATGTATGCCTATACCAATACCGATATATACTTGATTTTGAAATAGTATATACCCCATACCGGTATATTAGGTTTTTTACCATGTAATCATACCATGATTGTAGGAAAGACTCAACACGGGGGTATATTAGGGTACATCTGTCTTTTGAGGCTAGTCTTTTTTATATTTTATGAATAAAAACCTCCTAATATTAGCTCTCATATCTAATATTAGGAGGTTGATTTATAATTTTAATATTGGAGTTTTTTTAATGTAAGTGTTTCAAAATGCTCGACAAGTTGCCTACTATTTTGGCTGATATTCACTGTTAATTTTATTCCAAAACGCTGTATGATGCGCTTCGTTAAATTCATTTTCACTCATATAGGAATTCGGCAAAGTGAAGGTCATATAGTTTTGTTTCTTTGGATCATAGGTTGGCCACTCAGACTGCTTATTAATTTCACCGGCACGCGCCCAAATTTGAACCATTTGATTGGCTAACTTTTGCTGTTCCGGATTTAAAGCCGAAGATTGAATGGAACTGCCGTTAAATCCAGGGAAGATGTACGGTAATTCATAAGTATGCGATGCTTTTTGCGGGAAACTCGTTACCAAATAAGACGGCGCCGTTTCATCAGCAAACACATAAGCATACACCGGAATCTGATTATAGAGCACATCATTTATGCGTTGCATCGAAGAAGATAACCATGCATCGGTAATCAAAGGGGCAAATGCTTCAGCGTAAGAGTCATATTGCTCCGGTGGATACTCTGCCATAATAGCTTCTTTGAGGCCCGGTCTGTCGCCCAATAAATTTACCAGCCAATCTAATTGAGCCATATACCCTTCACGATCCATGGCTTTCCCGGTCAAAGTTTCCGGTAAGCCGGCAAAGAAATTACCTTCCTGCTTAGTAACACCATTAATAAGGGTTGCTTTATTAAAACGGCCGTTTTTAAATGCTTCCATCGAACGTTCTGGTATGTACTCCCCATCAACCATAAATGTCATCAACATATACGGTGTCTGAGTACGAAGAATTTGTTCCGTCGATAAGCTTCTAAGCTGTTCGGCCGTAGCATCTTTTAAACCATTGGCTTCGGCAAAGGCAATCCCTTTCGCCTCAGCTTCCGCTATACTGTTCTGTGTAAAGGCAGCCGTCATAGTTGATGTATTACCACTCATGGAAATAACCTGCTGGAACTTACCGGCTGAATGCGGATTTACCATGGCCGTCAAGACACTTTCACCACCGGAAGATTCCCCGGCAAGGGTAACGTTTTGTGGATCCCCACCAAATTGACTGATATTTTCTTGTACCCAGGTGAGTGCCATGTCCTGGTCCATAAGGCCGTAATTGCCGATGGCATGGCCTTCGGCATCAATAGCCGGGTGGGCAAAAAGCCCAAATATACCTAAGCGATAATTTATCGTTACCACTATGGCTCCCTCTTTTGCTAAGGCCGTCGGATTATAATCCTGAGACGCGCCAACTTTTAAACCGCCCCCGTGAACCCATACAAACACCGGAAGTTTCTCATTATTGGCTTCTGCCTTAAGGCGGGCCGCTTCGTCAACAAACACATTAAGATATAAAGCATCTTCGCTACCACCGGCGGTGGCAAATACGCCTAAATCACTATTCTGTGCAAACTGACTTTTATACTCGGTGGCGTCATAAACACCCTCCCAAGATTTTGGCGGCTGCGGCGGACGCCAACGAAGTTCTCCTACCGGTGGCTCAGCATAAGGGATTCCTTTATAGCTCTCAATGCCATTTTCGATTGTCCCTCGCAAAAGACCTGTGTTAATGCGCACGATAGGTGCCGACTGCTGCACCGCCGTGGTCGCTAAATCGGTTACTGCTACCGACGGTGCCCCATTAGTAACAACGACATCGGCCGCCGTGCTGAAACTAAATTGACTTGCTAATAAAACTGCTAAACCTAGTTTACTTAAGTTTCGCCATGCTTTCTTTTGAAATAAATTCATTGTATCACTCCTCTCTGATAACAGAGTAACCGATTTAACATTGACAGAGAAGTTTCCATTTTTTACAATAGATGTAACTAAAAGTTTCTACTTATTATATGCCGATAACTTTTACACCCTACGCTTTATTAGTAACAGTCTTATCTTAAATCAGGTAAAAAGACGTATGTATGCATCGTTTTTCAAAATAAGGAGATCTTATGTACAACAAAGATTTAGATATTTTTAAAGCAGTTGCCGAAACAGGAAGTTTCTCCAAAGCAGCACAAAAGTGTTTTATTACTCATACAGCAGTCATTAAGAAGATGGGCAATCTGGAAACGCACTTTGGCGCGACTTTATTCCATCGTTCGACGCGAGGGGTCACCTTAACAACGGAAGGACAAATACTATATCATCACACGTTAGAGATAATGGACTTCGCTAGTAAAGCAATTGCAGAAATAGAGGCGGTCCAACATAAGAAACATCCGATTCTCCGAATAGGCTGTTCCTTTATGTATCCCATCGATCCATTCATACTCCTTTGGAATCGTAATTTATCGGTAACGGCAAATATGCAGTTTAGAATTATTCCCTTTAGTGAAGATGAGTCTTATAAGAAACTACTTAATAATAAATTTGACTGTATTATCAGCCCCTACAATCATTTTCGCGCTACCGATAATATTTCAATTCTCCCGTTAGGCTCGTATCACTTTTGCTTGGCCGTACCCATACAGCACCCATTACACGGCCTATCGCAATTATCTTTTAAAGATTTAGAAGGTCATCGCTTGCGCATGATGATTACCGGCATCAGTCCTTTAAACGACAATATCCGTAACCATCTGGTAACGCATCACCCACAAATTAACATCGTAGATATTCAGGACCACTACAATATGGATACCTTCAACGATTGTGCCGAAAGCGGAGACATATTACTGTCCTTAGACTGTTGGCAACAGATTCACCCGGCCCTTCTGTCTATTCCTTTGGAAGAATCCTATGAAATGCCATATGGTCTAATTTATTCTAAAGAAAGTCCACCTAATGTTCTTTCGTTTTTGGAACAACTAAAAACTGAGTAAACATCGATGTCAACCCCCCTATCAACAGCTAATAAGGGGCGATCCCAATGACAGTCCTCTAAGTATTTCAACACACAAAAACACCCCGTGACCTAAGCCACGGGGTGTTTTGATTTGTTAAGCTATAATGCTAAACTTAAATTATTTAAGTTCAACAGTTGCGCCAGCTTCTTCCAATTTAGCTTTAAGAGCTTCAGCGTCAGCTTTAGCAATGCCTTCTTTTACAGGAGCAGGTGCGCCGTCAACAACAGCTTTAGCTTCTTTCAAGCCAAGACCGGTTACTTCGCGAACAACTTTGATTACGTTGATTTTACCAGCGCCAGCGTCTTTCAAGATTACGTCGAATTCAGATTTTTCTTCGCCTGCGCCAGCAGCACCGCCAGCAGCAGCAACAGCTACAGGAGCAGCTGCAGTTACGCCAAATTTGTCTTCGATAGCTTTTACAAGATCATTTAATTCAAGGATTGTTGCTTGTTCTAATTCAGCAACGATGTTTTCAATGTTAAGTGCCATGATTTAGTTCCTCCACTAATTATATTTGGTAGTAATATGTTTAAATTACCGATTATGCTACAGTTTCGTCTTTTGCTTCGGAAACCGCTTTTACAGCGTAAGCCACGTTGCGGATTGGAGCCTGAAGTACGGAAAGGAGCATGGAAAGCATACCTTCACGGTTAGGCAATTTAGCAAGGGCTTTAACTTCGTCAGCATTGATTAATTTACCTTCAACAAGACCTACTTTAACGTCAATTGCTTCAGTTTTAGTGTCTTAATGAAGTTTTCAATGATACGAGCCGGAGCTACTGCATCAGTTTTGGAAATTGCCAACGCAGTTGGACCTTCCAAGTGCTCCGCGAAACCTTCAATACCTAATTCATTAACTGCAATGCGAGTCAATGTATTTTTGATTACTTTGTACTCTACATCTTCAGCCAAGAATTTACGGCGTAAATCAGTTACCTGAGCTACTGTCAAGCCATGGTAACCAACAAGTACGGCCCCCTTTGCTTCAGAAAGATTTTCTTTCATCTGTGCAACGATTGCCTGTTTCTGTGTAGTGACAGCCATTAGAATACCTCCTTATAGATTTTTGGTGATGCTCTATGTACTATCTTAGCGTAAAAAACGACCTCACCGCCAAAACGATGAGGTCGGAACCGTTCTACTAAAAGAATTCGGTGTCAGCCTCAGCGGGCGGATTTACATCCATTATACATACCTGCGGTCTACAGCTAAGAGAACATATCTAATTATTGTTCCTTCGTAACAGTAGTCAATTTGAATACGTTAAGTGGAACACCAGGGCCCATAGTAGAGCTCAAGGTTACAGATTTAATGTACTGACCTTTAGCTGCTGCCGGTTTAGCCTTAATAATAGTATCAACGATTGTGCGGTAATTGTCAAGCAATTTAGCATCATCGAAAGAAGCTTTACCGATTGCACAGGAGATGATACCTGCTTTGTCGGTACGATACTCGATCTTACCGGCTTTAATTTCGTTAACAGCACGAGCTACGTCCATCGTTACAGTACCAACTTTAGGGTTTGGCATCAAGC
>NZ_SVCB01000102.1 GCF_015058545.1 Veillonella sp. | reverse complement strand
GGACTCGTAATACGCCGCGTCAAAAGCTGAGGGTCATTCAGGTAATCCCAACCGTAAAAACCCTTTAAACAAAGACGCCCCTCGTTGGTACGACCCGGAGCGCCTTTTGCAGAAATTATGCGGTTAGCCTTTTTATCGACAGTAAATTCTATCTGGCAACCGGAACCGCAATACGAACAAACCGAAACAACTTTTTCATACGTAGTTTGCATAGTATAGCCTCACATTCACTTGAATTCCCTAATATGTCTAAACTAATACATCTAAACTAACAAATCAACAAAAGTTGCTGATACAAGTAAATTCTATATCGTGATTGCAAATTCCTTTTTTCAATTATGCTTATTTCACATAATTAATTATTTACATAATTCAATCTCATTTATAAGCCCTCCCCTCACGGCCGACTATTTTCAACTGAACTATATTTCTTCATAAGAATATACAAAGGTGCAACAAGAATCATAGCGCCAAGTCCTGCTGCTAATTTAAACAAATCCGCATTAGCTAAAAGCCATAAACTAGCTACGACGGCAATCACCGGAACGAATATCCCAAACGGCACTTTATAACCTGCATGGTTGGGATTCTTTTTTCTCAAAACCGGAACAGCAATACAAGTCGGAATATATTGACTAAATCGACTAATAACACTAATTGCGGCTAGTTCTACAAAGCTTCCTGTCAAGGTTAATAAAATGGCCAATCCCCCTGTAATAAGCACCGAAATATAAGGCACATTATATTTATTATTTTTCATCATAAATTTAGGTAACAATCTGCCTTCTGCCAATGCTTGAGCACATCGTGGCGTATTAAAGGAACTGGCAATATTCAACCCGCCTATAGATATTAAGGTCCCCAGCGTTACCAGCAACAAACCGTTACTCCCCCAAACATGACCCATAGCATCTGCTACAGGCGTTTTCGTTCCGCCTAAATCAGCACCCAAAATACCAACACAGTTAAACTGAACGAAAAAATAAACTACCGATACGAAAGACATGGATATGATTAAAGCCAACGGAACATTCCTCTTTGGATTCTCCATATCCCCTGCAGCTACACCTAAGTTTTCAAAACCTGTAAAAGCAAAAAATACAATAATAAAAGCTGTGGACACAGAGTTAATTGTCAAATCTGACGGGATAAACGGAGTATAATTAGCACCCTCTACATACCATATACCGCCTAAAACAAATACTAACATAGGAATCAACTTGGCCACAGTAGCAATATTATTTAAATACGCCATAATGTTTATCCCCAAAAGATTAACCAAGCTTAAAGTAAGAATTATCCCAATAGCTATAGTCTTTTGCAATACAGGAGAAGCAATTTGCGGAATCAGTGCTGATAAAGCAGTGGAAAAGCCAACGGCCATAGTCGCCCAGGCGATTATACTAACAATCCATTTCATAACACCTACTTCATACCCAAAGAAATCCCCAAATGCTTGTTTCGCGTAAAGATACGGTCCACCGGACTGTTCAAACAAACTGCCGCACTCCGCAAAACAAAGAGCAATAGACATAACCAAAACAAACACAAATAAGTAAGCCACCAAACTGGCCGGTCCTAAATGGTCATAGGCCGAACCCGGTAGGAGAAAAATACCGCTACCTATGACACCATTAATCCCGTACAGAACGATTGTTTGTAAATTCCACTTTTTATCATTCATTTTATGTCCTCCCTATTAAAAACTTTGTCCTCATTATAGAAACATAAAAATTAAAAGTCAACTAAAAGCCATGTTTCAGTCAACTTTGTTCTATATAGCCGAAGACCAAGATAAGATAGGTTCTCTCCCCCCGCCCCATAAGTATAAATACGCCGGCTGTGATTGGAACCCTGACCCAAATTCTGAGGCTTGGCTCAAGCATTTTGTATTGAATCGATATGATATAAATACGAAAAAAATATCCCGTCTCGCGAACTTTGCTCTATAGAGCCAGAGAGCGATATGGGATATTTTTTCGTATACAAAATCTTATTAATCTAAGCTGAGCCAAGCAAATGATTGGGCAGGTTCCCTCACGGCCGGCTATTAAAACTTATGATTATGCAACATCTTCACAAATTCAGGGTCAAAGTGATTTACGATTTCGCTATGACCGATGTCCATTGTCTTGATTTGATCCATATCTTCCTGCGAAAGTTCAAAATCAAAAACATCTATGTTTTGCTGCATACGTTCTTCACGAACTGATTTAGGAATTACAATAACGCCACGTTGAATATTCCAGCGTAAAGCAACCTGTGCCGCTGTTTTATTGTATTTTTTACCAATGGCCGTCAAAATTGGATCGGTAAATAAATTACGTTTACCTTCGTTAAAAGGTCCCCAAGCTTCCGGTACAACGCCGTATTCCTTCATTGTATCAAGGTTAAGCTGTTGTTGGAAAAACGGATGTAATTCCACTTGGTTAATCATCGGTTTGATTTCAAATGTCATGCAAAGATCAGCAATTACGTGCGGATAGCAGTTAGCCATGCCGATAGCTCTCAATTTGCCCTCTTTATATAACTTTTCAAGAGCCTTCCACGCATTAATATAATCACCGATTGGCTGATGTAAGAGCATAAGGTCGATATACTCTACACCAAGACGTTCCAACGACAATTCCACAGCTTTGATAGTCTTTTCATACGAGTAATCTTGAACCCAAACTTTGGTGGTAATGAAAATTTCTTCGCGCGGAATGCCGCTTTCTTTAATCGCTTCCCCAACAGCCGTTTCATTCAAATAGGCCTGAGCCGTATCAATCAAACGGTAGCCGTTTTTCAAAGCCGTTGCCACGGATTTTTTCGCTTCTTCGTGGTCCGGAATCTGAAACACACCGTAACCAAGCATCGGAATTTTTACACCATTATACAACTCTCTGTATTCCATAATTTCTCTCCTTAATCTATATAAACATTAATTAGTCATTGGCGTGCACATCATAGTTGGCAAGTAAAAACTCAGCCACCCCTTCATTATCCGGGTTATGCACGCCTTTACCGGTATCAAGGGCACGCATTTCATTCATTTCAGCTTCTGTCAACTCGAAGTCAAAGATGTTCATATTGCTCTTAATGCGTTCCGGCTTCGTGGATTTAGGGAAAACGATAATCCCCTCCTGCACTTCGAAACGAAGGATAACCTGGCCGGCGTTTTTACCATGAGAATTGGCGATATCGGCAATTACCGGATTCGTAAGCAAATCTTCGCGGCCTTGGCCTAGAGGACCCCACGCTTCTAATTTTACATCGTGTTCAGCCATAATCTTACGAATTTCTTGCTGCTGATAATATGGATTGAATTCTACCTGATTAACGGACGGCATCGTTTTAAACTGCGGCACAAACTGATTCCAAATCTTCGGTGTCATATTACTTACACCAAGGGAGCGAATCTTGCCTTCAGCTTTCGCCTCTTCCATGGCACGCCATGCACCCGGTACATCACCGTATGGCTGATGAATCAAATACAAATCCATGTAATCAAGGCCTAATTTACGAAGGGACGTTTCAATACCCTTTTTAGCCGCTTCATAACCATAATCCTGAAGCCATAGTTTGCTGGTAACAAAAATTTCTTCACGAGGAATGCCGCTTTCGCGAACTGCTTTCCCCACTTCTGCTTCATTAAAATAAGCAACGGCCGTATCAATATGGCGAATGCCCAAGTCCAACGCTTCACGCACTGCTTTATAGGTGCTGCCGTCAGCGGGAATCAGGAATGTGCCGAAACCGTATACCGGAATTTTCACGCCATCATTCAATGTAACTGTAGGAATCTTTGTAGTCATAAGTATCTCTCCTTTTTGTCAATTTTTACACAATATAAGGTGTCAGTAACGATTTTAAAAATATATTACAAAACTCTTTGGTTCTTTCCTCAAAACTATAGGCACCGTCAGTCATATCCCAACAGAGCATCTGACCGTACAAGATATCTATAATTGTATGCGCCAAAACATCTACCGGCGTATCGGCCTTCAACTCCCCGCGAACAACACCACCTTCCAATAAAGTCTTCACTGTGTTTATATCCATATATATTTTATTGCGATGCTCCGGATTTTCGACTAAATTCGGATTCACCGTATTCCGTACCCATTCCTGACAAAGTTTCAAACTGCTTTTTTCAATATCCGCTGAAAAGCTCGTCATAAAAAATGTGAGTCGTTCTAAAAACGTACCTTCAAAATTTTTGGCTCTCTCTATAAGCTCCTCATATATTTCTAGGCCAAGTTCATATACTATATCTTCCTTACGTTTAAAATATGTATAAAACGTGCCGTTGGCAACGCCCGCAGCCTTTGCAATCTCCGCCACCGAAGTATTAACAAGACCATTTTCCCTAATAATTTTCTTAGCTGCTGCCAGTAAATTTTTCTTCGTTTCTAAGGCAGCCAACTGCCGATTATTCATATCATCACATCCAATCTTTTCGAACTACATGTTCATTGTATCACATTCAATGAATCAAAGTCAATGAATTTAATTCAATAAAATATCTGCCGGTGAAGTAAAAAGCAACGATATCTTTATGTTGCAGTCGCAATAATCTGCTTTGGGTCGTAAAAAGCCCATAGTCCTATCTGCTCCTGGGCTCTTTCAGAGCAAAAGTCGCTAGCTAGGACTATGGGCTTCTCACGCATCAAAACTCCGTATTTATTGCGACACAGCAAAAAAATAAGATACAATACGCTTTTTACAATCACCGGCAGCGTATTATCATCTCACGCGGTGGAGGTGGTCCCCTTCCCTCCACTGAAAAATGTAAATACGGTGCCGGTGCTTGGAAACGGCCCCATGCACTAAGAGGCTCGGATATTAAGAAATTTCTGAGATGATATAAAAACGAAAAAAGATAGTCCATCCAGCGAACTTTGCTCTATAGAGCCAGAGAGCAGGATGGACTATCTTTTTTTGTGTAATAATCTTAATGGGCTAATATCCGAGCCAACAGATGTCACTTGGACCGTTTACCGCACCGACAACTATTTCATTTCGAAAACTTTATTTTGAAAACTCCAAATTCTCCAATTCTTCCTCGCTAAACGGTTCTTTCATGCGTTTAGCTAAGTCATCGGCGGAGATTTCATTTTCCCAACGTGCCACAACGGCTGCGGCCACGCAGTTACCGGTTACGTTACAGAAGGTACGAGCCATATCAAGAATACGGTCAACACCGAGAATAATGGCAATGCCCTCTACCGGCAAACCGAAAGCGGCTGCCGTACCGGCGATAACGATTAAGGAAGCGCCCGGCACCGCGGCGATGCCTTTTGTGGAAAGCATCAAAGTAACAAGCATCAACAACTGTAATTCCAATGGGAACGGTATGCCGTAAACCTGAGAGATAAACACAACAGCTAACGCACTATACAAGGTGGAACCGTCCAAGTTGAAGGTATAGCCTAAAGGCAACACGAAGCTTACAATCTGTTTAGGCAGGCCGGCGCGTTCCAATTTTTCCATGGCAATCGGCAACGCCGCTTCACTGGCTGCCGTAGAAAAGGCCAATACCAATGGTTCTTTTAACACTTTTAAGAGTGGGAATAAATTGGTTTTTGTCAAAAACGAGGCAATGGAAATTACGATTACCAAGAATAGAATCAAGGCTAAGTATAAACAAAGAACGAGTTTTAAAAGTGGTAATAACATGCCGAGACCGAATTCACCTACCGTGTAAGCGATGGCACCGAAAATACCGATTGGCGACACGTACATAATATAATGAGTGACTTTGAACATAATATGTGCCAAATCTTTGGATAAATCGATAATTTGACGGCCGTCTTTACCCGTGCTGGCTGCCGCAATGGCAAATAAACAACTGAAGAAGATAATTTGAAGCATATCGCCACGCCCCATAGCATCTACGATATTGGTCGGTACAATGTTAACGAGCATTTCGATGTGGTCGATACCATGAGCGGAAGCCGCTTTATTTACTACTTCGGAAGCACCGTTTTGCGTTAAAGCTACGCCAACGCCCGGTTCCATGACATTCACGGCAAATAAGCCTACGATCAATGCCAAACTGGTAGCAAATTCGAACCATAAAATCGCTTTACCGCCCAACCGTCCGAGTTTTTTAAAATCACCGGTTCCGGCAATCCCCATAACCAAGGAGCTGAAAATGAGCGGTACCACGATCATTTTAATCATACGGATAAATACATCGCCCAATGGTTTTAGACTTTTGGCAAACTCCGGAGCGACGCCGCCCACGATAACGCCTGCCAATAAGCCGATAATAATCCATGAAGCCAGACTTAATTTTTTTAACATAGCCAATGCAATCACTTCCTTTTTCGCATACATATAAATTATTTCAAATGAGCCTTCATTAATTCAAGGGTAATTCGACTTGTGATAGGCAAATTCCAAGTCATAGTTTTAGAATAAGGAGAAAATAAAAAAGAGTTATAAACCATTGATTTTACTTCTTCCAATGGATTATAACTACGCTTGAAATACCCTTGAATTAACATGAAGCTTTTCCATTATATCAAAAAAGTTCGTTCCTTGCAATTTGCTATAGAATGACTAATTATACATTTTTGTAATTGTTTATACAAAAAGGACATCTGTCACATGTACAAAACACGGAAGATGTCCTTTATAGTTGTATACCAATAAATTGCTACTGTTAATTGTGCCTTATCGTTGAGTTGTCATAAAAGAATTTATTCATGAGCCTTCAATAGCGATACGGCCACTAAATCCCCTTCTTCATAGTTATGCTGACCTTGTTCCAATTTTGCCATACCATTAGCGTGGGCAAGTCCCAATAAAGCACTGGAAGTAAATACACGATTCGGCATGAACACGGCTTCCCCTGATTCACAAGTAATCGCCCCTTGCACATAACGATCAAATGGGTTCTTTTTGTGAATGCCGCTACCCAGTTTTAACATAACTACCGGTAACATGATATCGCGTCGTCCCTGCAAACTACGCAATACCGGCAAAACTAACAAATGATAGCAATTATACGCCGCTGTAGGATTACCGGAAAGGCCCAAACAGAAAGTAAGACCACCATTTTCACGACGAATCACACCACCATAGGAAGCGGCACCGGGACGCATGAAGATGCGATCATACAATTTTTCAGCTCCTAAGGCTTCATAAATCGCAGGCATAGAATCAAAGAGGCCCACAGACACACCACCGGTGCTTATAATTAAGTCCGCATCAGCCGCCAACTGACGAACTGTTTCAATTTCTTCATCCAGCTTATCCGGATCGTCACTTACATGATGAGCTTTAAAACCGGTAACCCCTTGCTCCTTCAACAAACCTTCCAGCATATAAAGATTAGAGTTGTAGATTTGAGCACCTTGCAGCGTTTCTGAAAGAGGCACCACTTCGCGACCTGAAGTTAGCACTACAACCTTAGGTTCTTTATATACCGGCAATTGTCGATGCCCAAGCCCGGCTGCAACAGACACGCGGCCTGCATCCAATAAAACGCCACCGGTCATCAATATATCCCCTTCGGCACATTCTTCGCCTTCCGGAATAATATTTTCGCCTTTTTCAATAACGCCGTTTACTAAAATATCGTAACCCATAGGTTCCATTACGTCGCGCACCTGCGAATGCTGCAACGGTATCCCATCATCGGAGCACAAACGACAGCGTTCCTGCATAACAATGGTGTCGCAATCATCAGGCACCGGCGCGCCCGTCATGATGCGCACAGCTTCGCCTTGAAGAACTTTGCCTTCATATTTTTCACCCGCACCGATTGTGGCAATAACCGTAAACTGCGATTGTCCTTCACTATGTACAATGGCATAACCGTCATAAGGAGCCTTACGAAATGGCGGAATACTTGTCTTGGCAGTCAGTTCTGTGCTTAAAACACGACCCAACGCATCTTCTAAAGGAATATTCTCTGTTTCTCGGGGCGGTAACTGTGCTACCAAATCCAATAATTTACTTCGCGCCGCTTCAACCGTAATGCCTTCCATACGGTCACCTCCTCAGCTTTTTTATAATCTAAAATACAACTTCCTACAGTAACTTAATTAAAGCATACTTCTTTTACCAGCCATTTGGCCAATGATTCTATATCATGTAATGAAAACACAGCTACGCCGTCCGATGGCAATACATTTTCTTGTGAAAACGCCTCATTGTCGTTCATATACACCACGGCCAATAATCTATCAACCG
>NZ_SVCB01000101.1 GCF_015058545.1 Veillonella sp. | reverse complement strand
GTGAGCATGCGGCGATTTGTTTGAAAGGCATTGGAGCCGGCGCCGTAATTGCGGAATCATTTGCACGAATTTTTTATCGGAACGGCATTAATCTCGGCTTGCCACTCGTAGTGTGCCCCGGTATTAGTAAATTGGATTTAAACCATAAAGAAATCTCGCTAGATTTGGAAGCAGGTACACTCACCGCAGACGGTAAGGTTGTGGCTCAAGTGGAACCTTTCACGCCGTATGTGTTATCTATTCTTGAAGCGGGTGGTATCAAGAATATGATTCGGGCAAAACTGAACGCCTGATATATAGGAGGTATGGGTATGTTGGAAGATAAATACTTTCCGGGATTTACACAACAATTTATAGAAACCGAGCCCGGTGTTAAAATTAATACTTGGATAGGCGGTCATGGGGATACGGCGGTACTTTTGTTGCATGGTCATCCGGAAACGCATTTAATCTGGCGGTTCTTGGCGCCACGCTTGGCTGAGCAATATACGGTGGTTATGACGGACCTTCGTGGTTATGGCGATAGTTCAAAGCCAAAGGGCTTACCTGATCATGCTAATTATTCGAAACGAGTTATGGGGGAAGATCACTTTACAGTGATGAATAAGCTTGGTTTTGAAAAGTTCCATCTCATTGGTCATGATCGCGGTGCTCGTGTTTGTCATCGCATGATAGTAGATAAACCGGAGCGTATTTTTACATGCACGATGATGGATATTTTACCAACATTGGAAATGTATGCCGATACGAATGAAGAATTTGCTACTAAATATTATCATTGGTTTTTCTATATTCAGCCAAATGGTTTTCCGGAAACATTATTGGGTGCGGCACCGGAATATTTCATTCGTTTTAACCTGGAGAGAAAAATCGGACCAACTGCACGGGCTAACTTTCCGGAAGACGTAATGCAGGAATATATTCGTTGCTTTTCAAATCCGGCTACAATTCATGGAATTTCAGAAGATTATAGGGCATCAGCCACGATTGACCGTGAGTTTGACAAAAAAGATATTGACGATAAGGTAATTATAAAGACGCCGTTATTAGTTATGTGGGGAAAAAACGGCGTAGTCGGTAAGCTTTGGGATGTATTAGCCGGTTGGCAGGCTAAAGCGGAACAGGTTGAAGGCTATGGCATAGATAACTGTGGGCACTTCGTACCGGAAGAGCAGCCGGATATGGTTAATCAGCATATTTTAGATTTCTTAGTAAAATATAAATCATAACTAATAAATTATAAGTGTCTTGAATTTAATAGCGTATATTATCGGTAAAGAAAAGCTGTCGAGCCAGGCGGCTTTTCTTTTTTTGCCATAATTTTAAGGACAAAACTATTGAGAAGTGGTATCATATACATAGAAACGAAATTATTCAATATAATAGAATGCAATTAATTACAATGTAATAGAATACAATTAATTGCAATATAATAGAAGGTAATTGATACAATATTAATCAGCAAGAATGCTGAACGTGTTTTTAGAATTAAACTCGTAGTATAAGAAATAAGGACACAACATGGATAACGAAAAGAATTTACGCATATTAAGCATTAATCCGTTTGCCTTGGCGCAGATGGATAATCCGACGGACGAGATGAAGTTGACGGCGTTGCGCAAAAACGGCATGGTGCTGCAGTTTATCAAAAATCCGACGCCTGAAATGATAGATATAGCTCTGTCGAATGCTCCGCGGGCCATTCAGTACATTGAAAACCCGTCCCATGAGATACTGGAACAAGTGGTAAGCAAGGGCTGGAATAACTTGGGCTTGATTGAAAATCCCGACGAATCCTTGATTCGCTTGGCCTTAGCCGAGTCGGGCTGGGCCATTCAATATGTAAAAGCCCCGAGCGAAGAGATTCAGATTTTGGCGGTCACGTCGAATTATGACGCCATCAAATTTATCGAGAACCCGTCCAAAGCGGTGCAACTCGCTGCGGTAGGTCAGAATTATCAGGCTCTTAGCTATATTAAAGAACCGGTACCGGAAGCTATTGATTTGGCGGTCACTTTAGACCCGCAGGCAGTACGTTTGTTGGGCACGGTGACGGTAGATCAAGCACTTCATTTTATCGGCATCAGCAGTCTGATTACCAAGTATTTGCCGCCGGATTACATGATTCCGCCGATTTACTTGGAAGAACGTTTGAAAGAAATTTTGGCTGATGAAAACACAAGCGAACAGTACGTGCGTGATTTACTTAATTGCACGTACATCGGTAAGCATAATAAAGGCTTTGAAGCGGATGTGGTCGGTCTTATCGACCAATTCGGTACGCAAAAAGCACGCCGCATTGCGGTTGATGAGCTTTTGAAGTTTTAAACTATTGAGAGCTAAGTAACTGAGATTTTAAAACTGTTGAAATTTTAATAGAGTTCGGACGCTTATATAAAAGCTGTCCCGGATGAAAATCATAATTTAAAATATATTAAATAAGGGAAAAGGAAAACATATATGAACTTTGTAGAAACAATGAGAAGTGTTGAGTTGGTATTATCGGCCGGTCAGGTACCGCTTTTAGTCGGTGAAACGGGGATTGGTAAAACCTCCTTGGCACATCGTTTGGCCGTAAAAAACGGTTGGTCCCTCGTAACCATCGACGGCAACTTATTAAAAGAAGGCGAAATCGGCGGTTTGCCGACCGTAGATAGTTTTTCACGCAAAATGAATGACGGCACAACGGTTACGGAAAAAGTGACAGTCTATGCCATTCACTATAAATTAAAACAGATTGCCGACTACATGGCGGCCGGTCAGCAGGTGCTCTTGTTCATTGACGAAATCAACCGTTGTGAACATGCGGTGCAGCAGGAATTGATGAACTTGATTTTGAACCGTGAAATCAACGGTTTTAACCTTGGACATTCCGTACATATCGTAGCGGCCATGAACCCGACTAATAGTTATGATTACCAGACGGTGGAAATGGACGTGGCCCAGCAGAACCGCTTTGTGTGGCTCCAGATGGAACCGGATTACATGCAGTGGCTCGATTGGGCGGCGGAAGCCAAATTGGAACCGATGGTGATGGAATTCATCAGCACCTATCCGGAATATTTACACAAGATCAACGAAGACGATATTTATGCCACACCGCGTAGTTATGAACGGGTATCCGCGCTGTATGCCATGTATAAAGCCAACAAAGAAGCCATCGGTAAAGATGTGTTCTTCAACGTAATTCGCGGTAATGTGGGTAAAGTGATTGCGCAGGAATTTGTGAGCTTCATAGAAGCAGACCATGAACCGTTACTTATGTATGATGATGTGTTCAACGGTGAAATTATGGCGGAATCCGTATTGGAACGTCTCAAAAAGGAAAGCCATACTCGCCTTTATTTGACGGCTAAAAATTTAATGTGCGTCATTGAAATGCGAGCTAACCAGCTATTTGTAGACGAAGAAGCGGCTCAGGTAGTAATTAACCGTTTTATGGACTTTTTAAAAGCCTATCCGGAAGATTTACAGATGGCTGTGATGAAGGATATCCGCAATACTTATCCACGTTTTTATAAGGAAGCCATCAAAAGTGATGAGTTCGTCAATAACTTCTTTGATTTACAGCGGAGCTTATAAGCTATGAATGGTGAAATAGATATTGTAACGAGGCGGACGCTAAAGTTGGACTCGCAAGTCGGGGACAGTAAGAACGGGGCTCTTGAGGGTGGCAACGGGAACGTTGAAAACGGCGCCAATGCTGTAAACGGCGCAGCTCTTAATCAGGATCCGCTCGATGCGGAACGTGCTTCACTACTGGAGCTTACCAAAAAATTGGTAACGGCTTGGCAGCAGGAACGTGATGCGCTCCAGCGAGAACAGGAGATTAAAGATAATGCCTATACCAACTCTATCGGCTATGCCATAACCGAAGCCGCTGCCTTGGCGGCGGGCAAGCGTGATTTAACAGCCGGCACCGACGATTTTACGGTAAATAAGGAATACGAAGAACGTTTTTTCAAACTGGTATCAAAATTAAATTTGCGCCTCATTGAAAGCGATTCCTTCTACGGCTATTTCTTTTTACAAGTGGGACAGGAACTTCGCTTCGGCATGACCAGCGGTACGGGCATTAACTTTAAAGGCAGCCGCTATGTGATGTACTTCAATCCGTTGATTTTTTTAGACATGTCCACGGAACAGATGATAAGCTCCATTAAACATGAAATCCTTCATGTGATTTCGCGCCATTTAGTGCGAGCAAAGCGTTTGTATCAGCGATATTCACCACTTGCTATTAATATAGCTATGGACATTGTGGTGAATAACTATATTGAGCCCTTACCGCCGAATGCGATTGATGTAAAATGGCTCAACAAGAATTTCGGCACTACCGTGGTGGCGTTTAAGCCACTAGAATATTATGTGGACGAGATTCAGGCACACATAGATATTGCGCGTGAAACAGACGGCGAAACGGAAGTGGAAGACAGCTTAAGTGATGCGGCTATGAGTTCGCCCGGCGTGGCCGAAGCCTTTGATATAGCCAACAGCCATGACCTTTGGAGCGAGTCCGATGAAGTGGATGGCGATTCCCAACAACAGCTGACCAATAAGATGGTGGAGAATTCTGAAAAAGGCGAATTGGCCGGGTATTTGTCGGGCCTTTTGAGTGATATGAAAAAACATCGGGCATCCTTGCCGTGGTCAGTCTACTTAAAACGCTTGGTCGGTTCCGTTGCGTGGGGGCATAAAAAAACGACTACTCGTCGTAGTCGTCGTCAGCCGGAACGATTGGAAATTCGCGGTACTTTGCGCAAGCGTCGTGCTAAAATTGTGGTTGCGCTTGATTGTAGCGGCAGTATTACGGATGGTGCTTTCCGTCAAGCCATGTTGGAAGTACTGGAAATTACCAAGGCTTATGATTTTGAAATTACCGTGGTGGAATGCGACAGTGTCATTCGCCGCACCTATCCGGTAAAAACCATGAACGATGTTGAGCCGCGTGTAACGGCTCGTGGTAGTACGCTTTTCACGCCGGTAGTTCATTATGCTAATCAAATGCAAGCGGATTTGCTCATCTACTTTACGGATGGTAAAGGTGAAAAACATTTGAAAGTCGATCCGAAGCATTATAAAATTCTTTGGGTTTTGGTAGGCGAAGAAGCTAAACTATCACTCAAGAATCCGTGGGGTCTCGTTAAACATTTGAATCAGACATTTGAAGATTATGATATGACTGTCGATTATGAACGGGTGGACGGTTTCTCCATGAATAACCAGGAAGGGTTCTCCATGGCCAATCAGGAACGGGATTGGGATAAATAAGATAATAAAATATGTGGGTTGAGTTTTTGTTGTTCTTCTTCGAGTATAAACTTAAAACATTATTTTTCTGCCACCGGTTTCCGGTGGCAGTTTTTTTGTCTTATTTATGCTTGTTTGATTTGTTATTTACAAATTGATTACCTTTTTATATAATCAACGTAATAAATGATGTAATAAATGTGAATGCTGTTTTCGGTGGAACTATATTCTTTAATCAGTTGAGGAGTGTTAGCATGAAACAGGCATGGATTAAATTGACAGTAATAAGCAAAACCGAATTGAACGAGTAACGACAGAAGGTATTCCCCTGTCTATTGCAGAAGATGATGCAATAGATTATGTGGACCTTCTTTTTTTACTACCAATATTGAATTAGAGGATAGTAAGGATATGGATTGGTATCGTGGATATACAAAACTGAAGAATAATAAATATTTAGTCTTTTTTTGTATAAGTGTTTTAATAATATTTTTTTTTAGTGTTACACGTTATTATATAAAAGAGATGTCAAATTTTGAGTGGACTAAGAAAGATATTATTGTAATAAAGGATGGATATCATTATACATTTATTGCTCCTTATAATGATTACGATAATGTCAGTCTAGACCTTAGAAATTTTATTAAGCAAGATGAAATATATAATTTTGCGGTAGATAGTAAGATTGATAAAAATAAGCTTATTATAATTTATGTGAATCGGTCATTGGATTTAATACTATGCATTAAATCCAAATCAGATTATAAAGCTATAAAGATTGAAAGTATGGATAAACAATTTGTATATAGCATATATCCTAAATTATGGATTACTAATTTATCATATTATATTTATATAGACCATTATTTATATAAAGTAGATAAGCAAACTTTAGAAATCGAAAGGATTTTATCAGATATAAATGGGATACCTTCTATCAGCATTAGTGGAAATGTTATTTATAAAAATGATATAAATTATATTTCTGTAGTAATGTCGAAGGCAAATAAGAAGTTATTTTTGGTACCTAGATATAGTAGTTTGCAAAGTTGGGGGAGCAATAAAGATAGTTTTATTTTAAGCTTGAATGATAAAATTGAGAATATGACTTTATCAGGAAATCATAATTATACTGTTGTTAAACCTAGTTATGGTGATTTAAAATTTGAAGGTGATTTGGGTAGATTTAAAATTGTAAGATTTATACCTGATAGTGGTGAAGAGCCATTTATAGATTGGGCATTATGGTTTGAATCTATAAAAGATGGAGTAGAATATAAGTATTATCATTATTATATGTATGATTCACTAACGAATCATTTTTATGAATTACCAAGTCAATTATTAGGGTTCTTTTCGCATAAGAATGAGCTGATTACAGGATATAGTGGCGAAGTGAATTTAGAGGCAATATCTCAGTTAATACATATTGGATATTAAATTATTTTAGATTCAATTTGAAAAGGAGTAATAATTTGGGGCCAAATTATTTGAATAAAATAAAAATCACTATAGGGTTTGATCTGCACCCATTTTCTTGGACAGAAGTAATTAAGCAACTTTTTGGGAATGGGTCCGGTATTCTACCGGACTCATTCCTTTTAATTGTACGCCGAATAGGCATGACAAAACCCCCAGTTAAACTGGGG
>NZ_SVCB01000100.1 GCF_015058545.1 Veillonella sp. | reverse complement strand
GTGGCCATCATGTACTGCTTACCGGTTCGCCGGGAGCCGGTAAAACGATGCTGGCTAAAGCTATGCCGTCCATACTGCCGCCATTGACTGAAGATGAACAACTCAGCGTCAGCCGCATCTATAGTGTGGCCGGCTTACTGCCGACGGAAGGCTTAATGCAGGTACGATCATTTCGCAGTCCTCATCATACTATTACCTTGGCCGGCATGGCCGGTGGTGGGAGCATTCCGAAACCCGGTGAGTTAACGCTGAGTCATGAAGGTGTTTTATTTTTAGATGAAGCACCGGAATTTTCACGATCGGTACTGGAAGTCTTGCGGCAACCTTTGGAAGAAGGGGTTATCCATATTTCGAGGGCTAATGGTACATTCTCATATCCGTGCCGCTTTATTTTATTGATGGCGATGAATCCCTGTCCCTGTGGCTGGCATGATGGTGGTGAAGGGCATACTTGTACTTGTACGCCCTGGCAAATTGAAAGTTATGTTAAACGCTTATCGGGACCGCTATTGGATAGAATCGACATGGTGATTCATGTAACGAGACCTACGTATGAAGAATTACAGGCTGTTGGTGATGCTGAAACGTCAGCAACCATTCGTGAACGTGTTATCAGGGCTCGTGAAATTCAACGAAAACGTTGTACAGCGTTACATTTCAGTGATGGTAATCGGGTCTTGCTTAATAGCGAACTAAGTCACGGACAGTTGATGCTGGCCTGTGCAGTAACCGAGGAAGCTCAAAAAGTCTTAGCACAGGCTTTTCAAAATTTAGACATTAGCATACGCAGCTATGACAAGATTTTACGAGTAGCTAGGACGATTGCCGATTTGGCCGGCGCAGAACGGGTAGATATTTCACACGTAGCGGAAGCATTGAGCTATCGCATGTAAGCGCTAAAGCGGTTAATAATAGGGGAATATCTAGAAGAGGTAATTAAGAAAGTTGAAATATAATCGGCTGCTCTTCAAATAGCGAATATATTGTTTATAAATTAAAAAGGATGGGGCGTATAATATGGCACAAGCAATAGAATTAACTGACAATCGACTTATTTTAGCTGCTTTAGGCAGTTTGCCGGGCATAGGGAGCGTCACAATTAGTGAAGCTTTAAAGTGCTATGGTACACCTATTGAACTTTGGCAAGCCGTGCAAAAAGACAAAGCGGTTGACGACAGTGTGCAGGTTAAAAAACAATATAAATCGGCTTTAGTAAAAGGAATACTAGCCATGGATTTAGGTAAGCTTGAGCATGATTTGCAAGAGTATCGTATTCAGGTCGTCGGCTTTGACGATGAGGCCTATCCTGAAGAATTACGAGAAATATTTAATCCGCCTCGGGTTTTATTTTATCGCGGCAATTTAAAGGCTTTTAAAAATCCCCGTAAAATCGCTATGGTGGGCGCACGTAATTGCACACCCTACGGGCGCAATGTGGCTACTGTTTTTGCGGCCGAACTGGCTCGGTACGGTATCGCTATCGTCAGCGGCGGGGCCCGCGGTATTGATTCGTATGCCCATGAAGGGGCTCTCAAGGGGCATGGTCAGACTATCGCCGTTATGGGCTGTGGTCTGGATCAAAGCTATCCACGCAGTAATGCTCGTTTATTTCAAAAGATAATTGAAAATGATGGTCTTTTGCTGTCAGAATACGGTCCCGGCGTGCAAGCCAAGGCGGGCTTTTTTCCTATGCGCAACCGCATCATCAGTGGACTTTCGCGAGGTGTTATCGTAGTAGAAGCCAAGTCGCGCAGCGGTTCTTTGATTACCGCCGATATGGCCAACAATGAAGGACGAGATGTTTTTACCGTGCCGGGGAATATATTGACCAATGAATTTGCAGGTAATCATTGGCTTTTAGAAGAGGGGGCTATTTTATTAATAAAGCCCTCTCAAGTGCCTGATATGTATAATTGGCAACGCTTTGAAGACGCCGGCGAGGAAAAAAGCAGTAGCCATAAAGGCGTGGGTGTGTTAAGCTTTAGTGTGGAGGAACGAAAGATTTTAGCGTCATTATCCAATGAAAAAGAAACATCCTTGGAAACATTAGCTATGACGACGAACCTTTCAGAGGGAGCCCTCCATTTGAGTTTATTGTCCTTAGAACTTAAGCAGTGTATTGAACGAACTGCTTCAAAGGGGTATATAATATTGGAATTCGGGAGGAATCAGTTTGTCCATTAAACGTTCCATCGTAATTGGTGAAAAAGACACCGGGAATACAAAAAAAGAAGAACGCCGTTTAGAAGGCAAAGTGGCGGTTACCGCCAAGGGGAAAGCCAAACCGGTTATGCAGGCTGTAGGTGATTTAGCCAAAACATTACCGCCTCGTACGTATAATCCGGATGGTAAAACGCTAGTGATTGTGGAATCACCGGCAAAATCTAAAACTATTGAAAAATTCTTAGGCCCTGACTATATTGTTAAAGCAAGTATGGGTCATTTACGTGACTTACCGAAAAGTCAGCTTGGTATTGATATTGAAAACGGCTTTGTACCGCGTTATTCTAATTTGACGACGCGTAAAAAGCTGATTGAAGAGTTGTTGCATGATGCGGACGAATCAAAAGCCATTTTACTGGCGACTGACCCGGACCGCGAAGGGGAAGCCATTTCCTGGCATTTAGCCTATATACTGAATGTGGATGAAGCTTCCAAATGCCGTATTACATTTAACGAAATTACAAAGCATGCCGTGGCGGAAGCGATTAATTCGCCGCGCACGATTGATAAAAATATGGTGGATGCCCAACAGGCTCGTCGTATGCTCGACCGTATTGTAGGTTATAAATTGAGTCCGTTATTATGGCGTAAAGTATGTAAAGGCCTCAGTGCGGGGCGCGTACAGTCTGTAGCCGTTCGTTTAATCTGTGAACGGGAACGGGAAATTCAAGCATTTATTCCGGAAGAATATTGGTCCATTGAAGGTCAATATATGACGACGGATAAGGAAAGCTTTACGGCTGAACTGACACATAAAGGTGATGAAAAAATTACCATCCCTGATGAAGCAACAGCGGAAGCTATTAAATCAGACCTTGCCGGTCAGACGGCGGAAGTTATCAAAGTAGAGCGTCGCAAGCGTTCCCGCAAAGCACCGGCTCCGTTTACCACATCGACCTTGCAACAGGAAGGTGTTCGTAAGCTTAATTTCGGCGCCAAGCGTACCATGATGATTGCGCAGCATTTATATGAAGGTCTTGAAATCGGCGGCTACGGCCATGTCGGTTTGATTACCTATATGCGTACCGACTCTACCCGTATTGCCGTTGAAATGCAACAGGCTGCGAAGACATATATTTTAAATCATTTCGGCAAAGAATATTATCCGGCTAAACCGAATGTGTTCGGCACGAAGGAAAGCAGTCAGGATGCGCATGAAGCGATTCGACCTACGTCCCTTGAATTACCGCCTAAAATGGTAGAGCCCTTCCTTAGTCGTGATGAATTAAAACTGTATACATTGATTTGGAATCGCTTTATGGCGAGCCAGATGGCACCGCAACAATCGGAAACGGTAACGGCCCAATTACAGGTTGGTGACTATAAATTGCGTGCATCCGGCAGTAAAGTGGTATTCAAAGGCTTTACGGAAGTCTATGAAGAAGCTAAAAAAGATGGGGATGAACCAAAATTAATTCCGATTATGGCGGAAGGTGATACGGTAACGAATAAAGAAATTTTGCCGGAACAACACTTTACACAGCCACCGGCTCGTTATTCGGAAGCCAGCCTCATTAAAACGTTGGAAGAACGCGGTATCGGTCGTCCAAGTACATATGCGCCGATTATCGATACTATTATGTCCCGCAACTATGTGGAAAAACAGGATAAGCAATTTGTGCCAACGGAACTGGGTTTTGTAGTGGTTGACTTCTTGATTGCTCACTTTGAAAAATTTATAAATGTAGACTTCACGGTTCATTTGGAAAAAGATCTGGATGATATTGCCAGCGGTGAAGAAACCTATCAGGATGTATTAAGTGAATTCTATACTGTGTTTGCGCAGGAATTGGATGAAGCGAATGAAGTAGAGAAGGTTAAAATCGCCGATGAAGAAAGCGATGTTATCTGTGATGTTTGCGGTAGTCCGATGGTGTACAAATTCGGTCGTTTCGGCCGTTTCTTAGCGTGCTCCAATTTCCCTGAATGTAAAAACACTAAGCCGATTACAGTCAGCACCGGCGTGACCTGTCCAAAATGTCACGAAGGGACGATTGTGGAACGCAAATCGAAACGGGGTCGTATTTTCTACGGTTGTGACAGATATCCCGCTTGTGATTTCACCTTGTGGAATAAGCCGATTAATGAAACATGTGAAACTTGCGGCAGTATCATGACAGAAAAAACGTACAAAAACGGTACGACGAAGAAGTTCTGCTCTAATGAAAATTGCCCGACTCAGCCTAAGAAGCGTACGCGCAAAAAGAAAGCCGAAGATGGCGATAAAAGCGCGACTGAATCGAAATCTGAAGAGTAATATATATAGTATTAAAAGGAGGATATTGTGACTACATCTAAAGTTACGATTATCGGAGCCGGCCTCGCCGGTTCGGAAGCGGCTTGGCAATTGGCTAAGCGCAATATACCCGTTACTTTGTATGAAATGCGGCCACAACGGACTTCGCCGGCCCATCATACAGAAAATTTTGCCGAATTGGTGTGCAGTAATTCACTGCGGGCTGGAAATATAGAAAATGCCGTAGGCCTATTGAAAGAAGAAATGCGTCAGCTCGACTCTTTAATCATGGCCTGTGCCGATACAACGGCCGTACCGGCCGGTGGGGCCTTAGCGGTGGACCGCCATTTATTCAGTGAAATGGTGACAAAAAGATTATCAGAACATCCGATGGTAACAGTCATCCGTGAAGAAGTGACGGAATTACCGAAGGAAGGCATTGTTATTGTTGCAGCGGGACCGCTCATGTCGGATGCCTTAGCTGAACAAGTTAAAGCCAAAACAGGCACTGCCGATTTCTATTTCTACGACGCGGCGGCACCGATTGTTACGGCCGAATCCCTTAATTATGACAAGGTATTCGCAGCTTCTCGTTATGACAAGGGTGATGCGGATTATTTGAATTGCCCTATGACGGAAGAAGAATACAAGGCTTTTTGGGACGCTTTGACGACTGCCGAAGTGGCTGAAACTAAAGAATTTGAAAAAGAACAATATTTTGAAGGTTGTATGCCCGTAGAAATCATGGCATCGCGCGGTATCGATACGTTGCGCTTCGGGCCGTTAAAACCGGTTGGCCTTGTGGATAAACGAACCAATCAGGAATCCTATGCAGTAGTGCAGCTACGCAAAGAAAATAAAGAAGCAACTATGTTTAACTTGGTAGGTTTTCAGACTCATCTTAAATGGGGCGAACAAAAACGTGTTTTCTCCATGATTCCGGGCCTCGAAAATGCCGAATTTATCCGCTATGGCGTAATGCATCGCAACAGCTACATCAATTCGCCTACATTATTAAACGAATATTTCCAGTTGATTGAAGATCCGCGCTTCTTCTTTGCCGGTCAAATGACAGGCGTAGAAGGGTATCTTGAATCGGCTGCATCAGGCCTTATGGCCGGTTTACAGGTAAGTCGCATGTTGGAAGAAAAAGCACCGGTAAGCTTCCCGCGTACTACGGCGCTAGGTGGTTTGAGCCATTATGTGAGTCAATATGAAGGCTCTGATTTCCAGCCGATGAATATCAACTTTGGTATAATGGAACCATGGCCTACAAAAGTACGTAAAAAGAAAGAAAAGAATGCCTTAATTGCGCAACGTGCGTTGGATACGTTAAAGGCGTTGAAGGAGGAATTATAATGAGTGTAGAATTTCACGCTACCACAATTTGTGCCGTTAAACGTGATAACTCGGTTGCCATTGCCGGTGACGGTCAGGTTACCATGGGCCAAAGTGTGGTTATGAAAAATACGGCGCAAAAAGTTCGCCGTTTATATAACGGTAAGGTTATTTCCGGTTTTGCCGGTTCCGTAGCCGATGCCTTTACCTTATATGACAAATTTGAAGCTAAATTGAACCAGTATAACGGTCAATTGGTGCGCAGTGCCGTAGAGCTTGCCAAAGAATGGCGCAGTGACAAAATGCTTCGCAATTTGGAAGCGTTACTTTTGGTAACAGACGGCAAGACTATTTTGCTGGTATCCGGTAACGGTGAAGTCATCGAACCGGATGACGGTATTTGCGCTATTGGTTCCGGTGGCAACTATGCGTTGGCAGCGGCTCGCGCGTTAGCTGCCAATACGGATCTTAGTGCTCGTGAAATTGCCGAAAAGTCACTTCATATTGCAGCCGATATCTGCGTTTACACCAATCATAATGTAATTGTGGAAGAAATCGCTTAATATTGCTTAATAATTTGCGAAAATTCAAATGAACCGCGCTATACCAAGGGAATAGCCTAACTTTTATGTGGAGGTTTTTAATGGATAGTAATAATTTTACACCCCGTCAGATTGTGGCGGAGCTTGATAAATATGTTATCGGCCAATCGGAAGCCAAGAAGATGGTAGCCATTGCGCTGCGTAATCGCTGGCGTGCGAAACAATTGCCGGAAGATGTACGCGAAGAATATACACCAAAAAATATTTTACTCATCGGTCCTACCGGTGTAGGTAAAACAGAATTGGCTCGCCGTATGGCGAAACTCGTAAAAGCTCCCTTTGTTAAAGTGGAAGCTACAAAATTTACGGAAGTGGGCTATGTAGGTCGCGACGTGGATCAAATGATTCGAGACCTTGTAGAAAACTCTGTACGCATGGTTAAAGAAGAAATGATGGAAGGTCAGCAGGAGAAAGCGGAAGAATTGGCCAACAAACGTTTATTGCAAATTCTTTGGCCTAAAAAAGAGTCGGAATCTAAAAAGATGACTAATCCTTTGGAAATGCTTTTTGCCAGTCCTGAAGATACAGAAAAAGAAGAAGCTAAAAAAGAGCAAGAAGAACCGGAAATGTCCGAAAAACGTACCCAGTTCTTTGAACAATTAAAGAACGGCCTCATGGATAGCCGTGAAATCGAAATTGAAGTGGAAGAACAGGCTAAAGCATTTGCTATGCCTTTAAATGGTTCGCCTGACGGCATGGGGACTGATATTTCCGAAATGTTTGGCAACTTATTGCCTAAGAAAAAGAAAAAGCGCCATACCACAGTAGGTCAGGCGCGCAAAATCTTCGTGCAGGAAGAAGCTCAGAAATTATTGGATATGGATGCCGTTACCGATCGGGCTGTTCAGTTGGCGGAACAGGAAGGCATCGTATTCATCGACGAATTCGATAAAATTGCGGCTCGCAGCGGTGCGTCCGGTCCGGATGTATCCCGTGAAGGGGTGCAACGCGATATTTTGCCAATCGTTGAAGGGGCAACCGTAAATACGAAATACGGCCCAATAAAAACGGAACATATCTTGTTTATTGCGGCCGGTGCGTTCCACGTATCCAAACCGTCTGATTTGATTCCGGAATTACAAGGCCGTTTTCCGATTCGCGTAGAACTTAACAGCCTCACGCAGGAAGATTTCAAAGAAATCTTGACCACACCGCAACAGGCCTTGTTAAAACAGTATCACATGCTGCTTAAAGCGGATAAAGTAACAATTCACTTTATGGAAGAAGCTATCGATAAAATCGCCGAATTGGCTTATCGCGTAAATAATGAAACGGAAGATATCGGCGCCCGTCGTTTGCATACGATTTTAGAAAAATTGTTACAGGATATTTCTTTCAATGCACCACCGGCTGAAGAAGTAGATGTAACCATTACGGCTGAAATGGTAGAAGAACGCTTGGGTACTATCGTTCAAGACGTTGATTTATCTGAGTATATCTTATAATCTCGGTATCGGGGGCTATAAAATGTCCTATACCCCTATAAAACTACACTACATAATGGCCTATAGCCCAATTTAAAATAGGCAATTAATAAAAAAAGCAATCATCTTCGCAAGGTCCGGATATAGACCTTTGCGATTGGATTGCTTTTTTTGTTATAGGATATTTTTTATATATTGAATGCGCCCTTAAAAAGGGAATTATCATAATAATTGTTCCATTAAATGACGGTGTTTTTTCAAGGAGTTCATATAAAACGGAATGGTAGCAGCGTCCTCTTTAATAGGAATCTTTATGCGATTTTCGGGTACATCCCAATTTAGTTTGCTTAAATTGGTGACAAAGCTAGGGAGATTGGAAGCTTTGACAAGTGCATTAAATGCTTCCGGCTCGCTTTGCTT
>NZ_SVCB01000099.1 GCF_015058545.1 Veillonella sp. | reverse complement strand
GTTTAACCGCTAACCTATTTTCATACGGTTGGAGCGGTTTACGTTATATTAAAGGCAGGTAAGTAAGAAGCTATGACAAGTATGGAACAAACACCAAAAGCAAATCGTGTACATATCGGTTTTTTCGGCCGCTGTAATGCAGGTAAATCTACCTTGATTAATATGTTGACTGGACAGCCAATTGCATTGGTTTCGGAAGTAGCCGGTACAACTACGGATCCGGTGAGCAAAGCCATGGAAATTTTGCCATTAGGTCCGGTTGTTATTACCGATACAGCCGGCGTTGACGATACGTCGGAGTTGGGACCGCTGCGTATTAATAAGACAAAAGAATTATTGCCGCGCATGAACTTGGCCGTGTATGTTTTGAAAACCGATGCGGCACCAACAGCAGCGGATATGGAATGGCTTGGTTTGTTGCAACGTCAAAATGTAAATACTTTACTGGTTTTAAATGAGGTGGCCGGTATTACCGCTGATTCTTACATGGCACAAGCCGGTGCTGTATTGGGTGATTTGAACTTGGCCTATATAGGCGCTGACTTATTGAAAAATGATAAACAGCGAGTTATTTTAGAAAAATTAGGTTCTATGAAACCAAAAGACGGTGAAGATGAGCAATCTTTATTGGCCGGTTTGGTAGAGCCGCATGATGTTATTCTTTTGGTGTGCCCCATCGATGAGGCTGCGCCAAAAGGGCGTATTATTTTGCCGCAAGTGCAGATGATTCGTGAAATATTGGATGCTCATGGTATGGGTCTTGTAGTGCAAACGGAAGAAGTTTCGGCAGCTCTTGCTAAATTAGGGGTAAAACCAAAAATGGTAATCACCGATTCGCAGGCTTTTGATGCCGTGGCTCAACAGGTGCCGGATGACATTCCGCTTACATCCTTTTCTATTTTGATGGCTCGTTTTAAAGGTAATTTAAAAACATTGGCAGCCGGCGTGAAAGCTGTTAAAAACTTAAAACCGGGCGCTAAAGTTCTGATTAGTGAAGGCTGCACCCATCATCGTCAATGTGATGATATCGGTACGGTTAAAATCCCGCGTTGGTTAAAACAGGCGGGGTATGAAAATTTAGATTTGCAATGGACCAGCGGTGGCGCTTTCCCGGAAAATGTAAAGGACTTCGATTTGATAATTCACTGCGGAGCCTGTATGTTAACGCGCCGTGAAGTATTGCGCCGCCTGGATGTATCAGAACAACAAGGGGTGCCTATCGTAAATTATGGCGTGCTAATTGCGTCATTACATGGTATACTAGACCGTGCACTTAGTCCCTTTGCTTCTGAGTTATAAGCGGGCCTGAGACATTTGAATGTAACAATAATCACACATTTGTGATATAATAAAAGTTCAGCTATAAGATATAATTTGGTTGAATTATGGACTCCTTAAAAGGAAAAAACAGCGTATTATAGCCTTGTTATTTCATGTTATTGATGAAATAGGCTGTAATTTAATATTAAATTCATTATATTCGTATAATTTTAAATAGAAAGGCATATCATGTTAGAAAATATGCAACTTTGGATCGCCATTGCCGGCGGTTTATTACTCATTGTATTATTTCTCTATTGCCTCGTATTGCAAAGTAAAATTAATTCCTTAAGTAAGCGATATGATTATTTTATGCGCGGTGAAAATGGCAGTAGTTTAGAGCGTAAATTATCTGTAGAAGTCAAAGAATTGCGTGATGCGGCGGAATCGATTGAAAGTTTATTCCAGCAGCAGGAAGCAATTCAGGCGACACAGCACAATACATTTCAGAAAATTGGTTTTGTTAAATACAATGCCTTTGAAAATATAGGAAACGACTTATCGTTCTCCGTAACTTTATTGGATGGTAATAACAACGGGATTTGTATTTCCAGTGTATATGGACGCAGTGAATCTCGTATTTTCAGTAAACCTATTGTTAATGGTAAAAGTCTTGCCAGTCTTTCTCAGGAAGAAATGGAAAGCTTGCAGGAAGCTTTGGGCACGAAGAGCAATGAAGAAGCTCTTATCAGCGCTTCCGTAGTAAAATAAGATAGATACATCTTGTTACAACAAATTTAATGATGAAAGGATTGTAGTAAAAGAAGGAGTTGGGGCAATATATGAAAATTCCGGACTTTTTGGCACAGCATGTGCAAAGTCAGGGCGATTCGTATACGTTGCAAATAACGAAACAACAATGGCGCTGGGTTTTGACCGGCTTCGTATTGTTATTGGTTGTTACCTTAGGCTTCGGCATCTGGGGCATTACACGTCAGGCTGAAGTTATGCAATTGCGGCAACAAACGCAATTACAGACGGAACAATTGAAGCTATTGCAACAAAAAACTGAGATTTTAGATAAAAAAATGGAATCGTTGGACCAGTTGGATAAAGAAATTCGCCAAATGGTTAAGGGCTCCGAATCCGGTACGATACCGCAAGGTGGTGGTGAAGCACAAACCCCGCAGGCGGCTTCCGGCGATAAGGATGAGCCTGGCGGTGCCGCTAACACTGATTCTAATAGCGCTGTAGCTAATGCCGCCGGCAGTTCCGGGACATCCGTAACAAGCTTGTCGGCTAAATTGTCGCGCCTTGACCGCTTGGCACAGCAGCGTATGGCTTCGTTTTATATGTTGCGCAATATTTTGCGTGACGGCGCAGGCCAGAATATTCGTGATTTACAATCGGTAGCATTTGCAGCCAATAATCCGGGCAATACATCGACTATGCCGTCTATTTGGCCGGCTAAAGGGGTTATTACGTCCAATTTCGGTACTCGTATCGATCCTGTTTATGGCGGTTCCGCTACCCATGAAGGGCTTGATATTGCTAATGACTACGGTACACCGATTATTGCTACCGCAGCGGGGACGGTTACCTTTGCCGATGCAACATCGGGCGGTTACGGTAATTTGGTAGAAATCGATCATGGTAATGGTTTTGTAACACGTTACGGCCATAACTCCGTTTTACTTGTTCATGCAGGCATGCAGGTAAAACAAGGTGACACGATTGCTTTAATGGGTAGTACCGGTAAGAGTACGGGTAGCCATGTTCACTATGAAGTGGATATTAACGGCGTAGCTGTAGATCCGTTGTTATTCTTGCCGATTCAGTAGCATTCTTGTTAATTCACCAACTTTATTGCTGTTTAGAATTTGGCACCGAGAGCCGGGGAGTATTTGGCGAATAACCGAATCAAATCCTATATGAAAATTGAATAAGTTATCATAAAAACTAAAGGCTATAACACTCATAGATTGTCTTATGGTTAGGAAAATTATTAGAATTTTCTTGTTTCATAATGGCATATTTGAGTTGTTATAGCCTTTTTGATAAAAAAATTTAAAAGATTTTTCAATGTATACAGTTTTTATATAACGTTAGCGGTTTAGATGTGGTAAAATGATAATATACAAATGTGTAAAGGAGGTCCATCATGGATACGTATGTGCAAGTCTATACGGGCGATGGCAAAGGTAAAACGACTGCTGCTATAGGGTTGGCGATTCGAGCCTTAGGAGCAGGCAAAAAAGTATTGTTTTTGCAGTTCATGAAATCGAAGGTTTACAGTGAACATAAAATTTTACCGACCTTACCGAATCTGACCTTAGAGACGGTAGGTAAGCCTTTTTTTATCATCCAAGAAGGAGTCAAAACCAAAGAAGAATTGGCTCGTTGGGGTGATGAAGTTGTTGTATTTCCTGTCGGCAAACCGCCGGCTGATTATGTAACGCTTATAGCTAAAGGCATGGAACGAGCTAAAGAAGCCGTAAGTTCCGGCGAATATGATGTGGTAGTGCTTGATGAATATGTAATGGCCCTGTTTTTCGGACTTATCAGTCGCGAAGATACGGAAGCTTTATTGGCACATCGTTCACCGAAGACCGAATTGATTTTTACCGGTCGTGGTGCTCCTGATTGGCTCGTCGAAGCAGCTGATTTGGTTACATCCATGGAAGAGGTAAAACATTATTATACCAAAGGTGTTTTAGCTAGAGCCGGAATTGAAAACTAACCACAATAAATTCAGATAGAATTCTTTAAATTAAGATTTCTAAAATAGAGGAATTTTCTCTCTATATGGAGAATATTAATAAGAATGCCTTTTTCAGGTAGCTGAAAAGGCGGCGGATATAGAGAAAACCGCAAGACGTTACTATAGGAGGGTAGGTGTTGCCTGTGACCTGGCTAGCCATAGTGCTACTGGTTATTTTTGTTCTGATTATAGTCGCTATTTTTAACCCCATTACATACGCTGTTGAATTAGTAGGCCGTAAACCGTATAAAGCGCGCTTATTTGTTCAATGGTGGGGCAAAATGTTTCGCATTCACTTTGCCTATGAGCAAGGCAAGCCTTTTTTCAAAGAAGTTTATATTTTGCGTAAAGCAAAATTGGGCGATGTCCGCGATTATGAAGATTGGTTGTCCCGCCGCGTAGCGGAAGAGACGGCTGAACCTGATGAATCCAAAGTCTATGAAGAAGAGTTGGAAAAAACGCGGATACAACAGGAAGAAGGCGAAGAAGACACTACACCTAAGACGGTGATTAAGAGTGTACGCTTTGATGCTGACGGCAAGCCTGTAGAAACAGTGGAAGAAGTCACTGAAAAAAGCGGTGACCGCATTGTCATGACGAACCCGACTACGGGTGAAGTGGAAGGCACTATATCACCAAGTGAATTGCGAGCTCAAAATGAAGCGGCAGCCGCTAAGGCAACACGGCAAGCTGAAAAAGCCAATGAGGCCGATAAAGCTGATGCTGACAGCAAGCAAGCTGACGAAGACGCTAAGACTGAAGAAAAGGCAAAAGACCCTTATAAATGGTGGTGGGTTAAACATGTAACCAATGGCGCCTTATATGAGAAATTATTGCTTTTTACCAAGCGTTGTTACAATCATTCGAAACCGCGTCACTTTGAAATCGAAGGCACATTCGGTACGGGCAATCCATATCAAATGGGCTTGACCGCATCCGCCTTATATTCGATTTGGCCTGAAAAAATGACTAATGTGGAACTTAGTTTCGTTGAGCCCGCTTTTGAAGGCAGTTTAGACGTGCATGGTCGTATCAGTCCGGGCGTACTTGCTTTTTACGGTACCTTGTTTGCTGTATCTAAACCGGTGCGAGACCTTTTAATTGATGCGGTAAAATTTGCCTTGCGCTATCGCAAAGCACAAAAAGCTAAAAAAGAAGCGGAAGCTAAAGAGTCTGATAATAAACAGGCTACAGACAAAAATAACAAAGCTAAAAAATCAGAAGCAAAAGATAAAGCAGCTGCGTAATGCGTTGCTACGATACTAACTATTATCGGTGTGAAGTACACATGCGTTAAGGAGGATCCTCATGGAAAATAAATGCACCTTTGTTAAAGAGAATTTACAACCTATTTTTGAAAAATTCAAAGATATGATTAAAGTGGAAACTGTAGTAGGCGAAGCGATTCAGATCGGCGATGCTACACTTGTTCCATTTGTAGATGTAACCATGGGTTTCGGTACCGGTGGTGCCGGTAAAGCTGACTGCGGTGGCGCCGGCGGCGGTGCTAAAATGGAACCGACTGCTATTCTTGTTATCAAAGGCGAACGAGTAGAATTATTCAACATCAAAGGTTCTGCTAAATACAGTGGTTTTGATCGCCTTATCGGTATGGTTCCTGAAATTATCTCCAAGTTAAAAAAGGACCAATATATTTATATCAACGAAAATGATGAAAAATAAAATATTATTTCTTCGAACAGCCTCTTTATTAAGGGGCTGTTTAGAGTATATAATTGGTTTTAGCGATAATTCATTTGATGTTCATTATCAATCGGTATGATGAATACATGACAAAAATGAATATTGAATACTAAATTAATTTTTTTAGATATTGTAGTTTCTCTATATTTCTGTTACTATAGTGAATATAGGGCTACATAATACGCTCTAGTTTTGTAAGGAGGTCTTTGGGACATGAATTTTAAAAAGAATCTTGCTGCTTTAGCAGTTATTGGAACAATTGGTTTAGGTGCTGCCAGCGCAGCTAATGTTGGCGTAGTTAATATGGCTCAGGTAATGCAGGCATACCCTGGTTACGGTGCTATTCAAATGCAAGCTCAGAAAGTTGAACAGGAATACGCTCCAAAACTTCAGAAATTGGAAAACGAAATCAACGCTATCAAAGACGAAAAAGCAAAACAGGAAGCTATCGATAAAAAATATGCTCCGGTAGCTCAGAAATACAACGAAGAAATGAACAAAATCTTCGCACCGGTTGATTCTAAAATCCAAGAAAAATTGGATCAGGTACGTGCTCAGAAAAACTTACCTTTCATCGTAGCTAACCCTACAGTAATCGTAAGCATCGAACCAAACTCTACTGCTGAAAACGTAACTGACGATGTAATTGCTTTGTTGAAATAAGCAAGTAACTTCATTAGTTAGGGACTGTCATATGACAGTAGACCCTCATTAAAAAAAGCGAGTCAAGGATGACCTTGGCTCGCTTTTAACATATATGAGGCTATAGAATAAAGGTTAGTGCATATAAAATATTGAGTTAAAGGCGATACATCTGCGTAATAAGGATGTGTCGCTATTTTTTATTCCGGTTTGTGTACTAAGGTAACAATAAATTCACTGTCTTCCACGAGGGTTGCTTGAATGAAGTTGTCACCGTTAAACTGTAAAACCGTACCCGGAGTTAACACATGTTCTTCTTCCTGATTCAGTTGAACAGCTACTTTGCCTTTAACTACGGTAAAGACTACATTGGCTTCCGGATGATTGTGATTTTCTACTTTTTCACCGGCTTTGCCGCCTTTTTTTACAACTACAAAATTAGGACCTTGGAATAATAAGCCCAATTCGTTTTTTTCAGTACCAACCATGAGAAAACCTCCTTTTGAAATAATTGTAAGAAAAAACTTGCCGACAGTACGTTGCCTTTAGACTATAAGGGAAAGGTAAATTAGTTATAAAGTGCAATGGTCAGCTGACGGCAAGTTATATATATTGTATTTAATTGTAGGGCGTACAATTTTTGCTGATTTAAGACCAGCCGGAATCGGCTGTAATGAAACAGCGAACTTGAAATGTTACTTAAGCACGAACGATTTTGTATTGTGGGAATTCGCCGTCAATTAACTCTACGGTGAATTTGAACTTAGGATCCGCAGCGCTCACAAAACCTTGGAACCAAGCTTGGTAGGCCGCCATCATGAATGTCTGATCAACGCCGGCTTTGGCCCAATTGCCTTTTTGATTAGCGTGGCTACCTTCCCATACGTATTCATCAGCTGTATCTGCGAGAATCGTATCACCATCGTCACAAGGCATGCCGTTTAAATAGTAGTTTTGCATAATCTGATAGATTTCCTGTGGCGTATGGTCGCCTTTATTCAGCTCGTCG
>NZ_SVCB01000098.1 GCF_015058545.1 Veillonella sp. | reverse complement strand
TCTTTTGGGATACGGAACTTCCACTACTTCCGTAACCGGATTTTATTCATCAATGCAAGAAAAGGACACGCAACAGTTATGTCGCATGTCCTTCCTCAAAGTGCATAGACTCTTTAGCGCCCCAAAATTTGACAAAGAGCCACAAAAAAGCACTTGCAAAGTCTATACGGTTTTATGCGTATAGTTATTGCAAGTGCTATATTTATGGCGGAGAGAGAGGGATTTGAACCCTCGGTACGGTATCACCGCACACATGATTTCCAATCATGCTCCTTAAGCCGCTCGGACACCTCTCCATGTCGTGTAACGTACTTTAATAGTATAAGGGAAAGTAAATAACTTGTCAATCGTAAAAATAAAAAATTACGAAGATTTTTGTACATGGCTTAGGGTAGCATATTAGTTGCTAAGGGAACATGCTATAAGAATTCACTCTGCTATGAGGCGTTAGGAAAAACTGTGAATCTTCAGACGATAGTAAGCATAGTAGATTTCTTCTTTAGTAAAATCGAATAAATCTTTTACGGTTACTTCTAATACATTTGCTAAAGTAAGCAAAATGTCGAGCGTTACCCCTTCAATTCGATAGCCTCGTTCTAATTTTGAAATGTAGCTTATGCTGATGCCCGTTTCTTTGGCTAAATCTTTTTGCAGCCAACCTTTTTCTTTGCGCAAATAGGCAATTTTATACCCTAAACAATTGAATAGAGCATTGCCCCGCGGAATACCATCGTCAGGCATTTCTACGTGCATTGGCGAGACAAATAACGGCGCAAGAGCCAAGGCTTCCGCACGATTCTCCAAGCCGAATCTCGCTTTGCGTGCCAATATTCTTCGCTCTGTTCGTCTTTGAAAGCGCATCACGCCTT
Organism: Veillonella sp.; assembly: GCF_015058545.1. GTDB lineage: Bacteria > Bacillota > Negativicutes > Veillonellales > Veillonellaceae > Veillonella_A. The sequence goes on along the minus strand of NZ_SVCB01000098.1, from coordinate 13,872 downwards.
CATCTTCGGCTACTTGTGAATTTGTAAATTCCGGTGTAACATACTTTTTCTCTTTATCTTTTGGACTCACCACATACGCCTCCCCGTTGTGGTATATTTTAAGCAGAACCCTATGGATAGTCGTTGCTACGCGGCTGATTCATAATTTAGTTTAAGGCTAGAATATAAACATCATTAAAAAATGTATAATTCATAATAATGTCTTTATCATACGCTTTAATTATTTGTTTGTCTAACAGTTTTTTGTTCTAATGGCGGGATAATTATGCTTATTATGTCTATGTCAGTCGTGTTTTACCCCTAATACAACTCTGGCCGTCTATCTCTAAACACATTAATCTTATTCCGAATCTCCTGAATGACACTCAAATCAATTGTGCCCACGGCAATTTCTTCGTCTTTACCGAGGTGAAGGATTTCTTCGCCCCACGGATCGAGGAGCAGGGAATTGCCGGCTGCTTCCACTTTACCGATGAAACCAGCTGAGTTCACCGCACAGAGGAACATCTGGTTTTCAATGGCGCGGACCGTGTTCAAAAGCTCCCAGTGACGGAGGCGCAAGGTAGGCCATTCGGCGGGTACGAAGAATAAGTCCACCCCTTCAAGGGTCGTTTTACGAATAATCTCTGGGAAACGGATGTCATAACAAATGACGCTGGAGCAAGGAATGTCATCGAGGAAGAAGCGGTGCGTATGGTCGCCCCCTTCAAAGTACTGATCTTCTTTGGCCGGTGAGAAACCGTGGATTTTATCGAACTCAGAAATAACATTGCCTTTCCGGTCTACGATGTAGGTGGTATTATACACTTTATCGTCTCGTAAGGTGGCTACGGAACCGCCCACAATATTTACGTCGTGTTTTTTTGCAAGGTCACTCAGCATAGTTTGGGTACGCTCGCCGTTTTTGTCAGCTTCGGCGGGAAGCTTTTCAGTCATCTTAAACCCGGTGTTCCATGTTTCGGGGAGGACGATAATATCCGGTTTTTGCGCGGCTGCTTTTTCAATTAATTCCGTCGCGTGGGCGTAGTTCTGTTCCACTTCGCCGGCGGCGATATTCATTTGCACAAGGGCGATTTTCTTTTTCACAAGAGAGGACTCCTTTCGTTTTTTCAAAAAATAAAAATTCATCCAGGTCGATTGCATGTTGCTATAATGTTATATTAATTATAAGAATATACTTCAAGTATAGGAGCCGATTTGATTTGGTGTCAATAGGCATAGCATAAATCTTTGTGATATAATATAGAGTGCATAAATGTTTTTAGAAGACAATTGAATAAGTAGGAGGCTTATAATGAAACGTTTCATAATAGTCTTGGGATTGATGTGGGGCCTTATGATGCTCATCGCCGGTTGTGCGGCGGACACTAAAGAACCGGCTCCGGAAGCAGCTAAACCGGCTGCGGTTAAGACAGAAACGACGGTGGCTACAGCAGTACCTAAAGGGATTCCGGTACTCATGTATCACAAAGTGGGACCCGATGAAGACAATGATGCGGTAATTCGTGAGGACTTATTCCGCGCTCAAATGAAATTATTGCACGATAAAGGGTTCAATCCGATTACGATGGAACAATTAAATGACTATGTCCGTAACGGTAAAGCGGTACCGGTTAAACCGGTGGTACTCACCTTTGACGACGGCTATGCCGATACTTACAGCATCGTCTATCCGGTGCTCAAAGAATACGGCTTCGCAGCGACGGTATTTGTAAATCCCGGCGATGTGGGGACCCGTTTGACGTGGGAACAAATTAAAGAAATGCAAAAAGGCGGCGTTACCATTGCCAGTCACGGCTATGATCATGTGCGCATGAACGAACTTTCGAAGAATGAACAGCTTGATAATATTGTAAAAGCTCAGAAAGCTCTTAAAGACCAATTGGGTATCGACAATAAGTGGTTCTGCTACCCTTATGGGCGCCAGGAAGAGTATACTCAAAAAGCGGCCGAAGATAACGGTATTTTGCTCGCTGTAACTATGAATCCGGGTTGGGTTCACCACGGTGATAATCCGTATGCCTTGCAGCGCATCTGGATAGGTAATGCAGTGGATTTGAAGCATTTTGAAGAGCGTATTACCACTGAGGATTACACCGATTTATAATAGATAGGAGTAAAGGATGAAACGATTTTTTAGCAGAGGGTGGGTAAAATTCATACTCGTCATGTTTATTTTTACCGCTGTCACATCACCGATTGTGGTGCTGTTTGGCCCTTTTGATAATCTGAAACGAACCGTTGTGGGGGCGATTATGCGTTCGCGTCATCCACAGTACATTACTTGGTTGTTTAACCAAGACGAAATCAATATGATTCTCGGTACGGTCGGCACTGTGCGGAGTCAGGATTTATTTAAATTTAAAGCGCGCGAAGATACGACGCTCAAAATGCGCCGCATTGAGTCTACCCGTTATGTGGGCTATGTTCTTGAAATTCCGGATCCACGCCGCGTGAAGGTGGCGACGGCTAAAAATATTCAGGAAAAAGGGGAAACGGTAAGTAATATTGCCAAGGATAATGATGCGGTAGCCGCCATTAATGCGGGCGGTTTCCACGATCCGAACGGTACCGGTACGGGCCGTTTGCCATATGGCTTCATTATGCAGGACGGCAATTATGTTATCGGTAAGGACGTAGGTCCTGATGAAGCGGTTGATTTTGTCGGTTTTACGAAGCAAGGCAACTTAATTGCCGGTACTTATACTAAGACGGAATTGGCCGACATGGATGCGGCTGAAGGGATTACTTTCGGACCGCCGCTTATTGTGGACGGCCAAAAGATGATTACCGACGGTGACGGCGGCTGGGGCATCGGTCCGCGTACGGCTATCGGTCAGAAAAAAGACGGCACGGTGATTTTCCTCGTTATCGACGGACGCCAACCGGGCTATTCCACGGGCGCAACGCTGCGTGACGTGCAGGATGTGCTTTATGAAGAGGGTTGCTATATTGCGGCTAACCTTGATGGCGGTTCCAGTACGACCTTGTATTATAACGGCAAAGTTGTTAATAAACCGGCCGATTTATTGGGCGAACGGATGATTCCGACGGCCTTTATTGTTGAATAGGAGGGGCTATGGCATCGTTTGGTAAAATAATGACAGCTTTTGCACTGGGCTTGGCCTTGCAGGGCGGCATCTATTACTACTTAGATCAAATTTACTTCGCCCCGACTACGGATTTTGAAGTAACGGCCAGTGATGGTCAGGAAAAAGACGGCAACTTCCCTGAAGTGGACGGGAATAAATATTATTCCGAAGGTCATAAGTATATGGCGGTAGTCACCCAGGATTCCGTTAAAGTGTACAAGTCCGGTGAAAAAACACCAACCAATATTGATTTAAAAGGCCGTTCGGTAAGTTATTTCGAATGGTTACCGGATCGCGATTTGGCGATTATGGGTCTTTACGGCGGGGCCTCCGATAATGTGGTATTGGCCCGTTTTGACCCGGAAAGTCCGGAACATGAAGTGGATACCACCATGGAAGATTTGCCGGCCGACAGCAAAATCGTTGATGCGGCGTTCTCCACGGCTACCAACGTAGTATACATGAAGATTAAAGTGGCCGATAACGCGTACCGCATTTATCGTACCGACGCGAACTATGATACGCGTCGCGTTTATATGCAGGCATCCAATATCGGGCGTATCGCCGTTTTCTATGACGAAGATATTTTCTTCTATGATAATGTGCGTACCGGTGACGTGTTCATGTTTGACGGCACGGAAGGGGGCTGGCGTGTTATTAATCCGCCGGGCCGCTATCGTTTGATTGGTGTGGATAAAGACAAAGATATTTACATTGCCAAAGTGGATGAGGATGATAAAGCCTTATCCGTTATGGAAGGACGCCTCGGCGTTGGCTTTGAAACGGTAGATACTTTTGCTACGCCACAAGATTTAAAAGATATTACGGTCGCATCGATTCAGAAGACGATTGAAGATAAACGGTCGTCCGGTACCGGTAGTGACAATAAAAAGTAATAAATAAGCATAAACAGACTTTTGGTGTTAATTATGAGGTTTATGCATAGGTAAGAGAAAAAGGTCTGCTACAGCAGGCCTTTTCTCGTTTTAATAGTGAAAGGAAGAGTATTATGGCTAAAATTAAAATTCAAAAAGGCTTGAGCGATGCTGATATGTTTAAGAATGTGAAGGAAGAAGAAACCTTTGAAACGGCTATGCTTAAAGGGGAAGCGGCGGCTCGTCGTCCGGCGCCCCTTCGCAAATCGCCGGCCAATAGTCAGGAAGCCTTCTATCGTGAGTTTTTAACTGAGAAAGTGGAAACCCAAATCGGTAAGCTTTTATTAGATATTAAGATGGAATACTTTAAGGACGGTTATGGTAATTTCTCTATTCAAGTTAAAAAAGATGGCCGTAATATTGTGATTGAAACAGCTCCTAAAAAAAATAAATAATTAATATAAATATATATTTATGAGTAATCGGTATTGTAAATATGTTGACAAAGAAAGTCATTAGTAGTCTAATAGATATGTGAGACGAATACAGAGACTGCCCTGAGGTAGACAGCAGGTATTCGTCATAAGCGTAATTTTAGAGGATATGGATTGTTAACATCTGTAAAATGTGGAAGGTTTTATGGAGTGGCAGTGAACAATTCATCTCGACAGTGAAGGAGAAGGAGTTATGAAAGCGAAAAAAGTAAGAATCATGGAAACCGTCCTCCGCGATGGTCATCAGTCCATTTTGGCAACTCGTATGCGTACCAGCCAGATGTTGCCTGTATTGGAAAAATTGGATGCGGTAGGTTATGAAGCATTGGAATGTTGGGGCGGCGCAACATTTGACAGCTGCCTTCGTTTCTTGGACGAAGATCCATGGCAACGTCTTCGCACGTTAAAAGCTCATCTTAAAAATACTCCATTGCAGATGTTGTTACGTGGCCAGAACTTATTGGGCTACAAACACTATGCTGATGATGTAGTAGAAGCATTCGTTAAAAAAGCTAAAGAAAACGGTATCGATCGTATCCGTATTTTCGATGCTTTGAACGACCCTCGCAACATGGAAGCTGCTATTAAAGCAGGTAAAAAAGCAGGCGTTCATGTACAAGGTACTATGGTTTACACTATCAGCCCTGTACACACCAACCAGATGTTCGTTGATGTAGCCAAAGAATTGAAAGAAATGGGCATGGATTCTTTATGTATTAAAGATATGTCCGGTTTGTTGGCTCCATACGATGCAGTATCCTTGATTCAGGATCTTAAAAAAGCATTGGGCGACGACATGATGATCGACTTACACAGTCACTTCACTTGCGGTCTCGCCAGCGCTACTTACTTAAAAGCAGTTGAAGCCGGTGTTGACGTAATCGATACAGCTTTAAGCCCATTCGGTCATGCAACTTCCCAGCCTGCAACTGAAAGTATCGTTGAAATGTTCCGCGGTACTGAATATGACACCGGTTTGGATTTAGCTGCTCTTCGTGAATTGGCTGAATACTTCCGCGGCGTTCGCAAAGAAATCGCTGATGAATTCGGTATTACTCCGGCTCATGAAGTATTACCTGAAGTTCGTCATTACCAGATTCCTGGCGGCATGTTGTCCAACACTCAGAACCAGCTTCGTGAAATGGGCATGGCTGACAAATTCTTTGATGTTATGAACGAAATGCCTAAAGTTCGTGCCGAACTCGGTTACCCTCCATTGGTAACTCCTACCAGCCAGATCGTTGGTACTATGGCTATGATGAACGTTAACTTTATGGCAAACGGAATGGAACGTTACACTATGACTCCTAGCGAAGTTAAAGACTTGGTACGCGGCAAATATGGTCGTTTACCTGCTCCTATCAGCGAAGATATTCGTAAGAAAATCATCGGCGACGAAGAACCTATTACTTGCCGTCCAGCTGATCTTATCCAACCTGAATTGGAAATGTACCGTCAAAAATTGGGTGAACTTGGTTACCAAAACTTCACTGATGAAGACGTATTATCCTATGCTATGTTCCCAGAAGTAGCTTTACAGTTCTTCGAAAAACACAGCAAACAAGTTATTCTTAAAGAAATCGACCTTCCACGCGAATAATTTGTACAATTGAACGTAGCTGACTTCGGTCAGTAAAATAAATAACCATGTTGCTTAAAGACCGTGCTGTTGGTACGGAACCTTGAGTAACATGGTTATTTTAATTATGAAAAACAGCTCTCCTTGTTGTGGTTGAGACCACGCCGGGAGAGCTGCTTGTTATTTTACAACACGCATCATGAAAATGGGAATTTCTTCGTATTGTAAGTTGGTATCTTTTTGTACGTACGGTCTCACATCAGGAACAAGGCTCACTTCATGGGCCCCTAATTGCTTGCAGGTTTTTAAATCCCACGCAGGACGATTCTCTTGGCTGATGGCGAGACTATTTTTGATGGCCGTGCATTCATCGAGAATCTGACTGTCCACATTGGCATGCACATGACCTTCGTTGCGAGTGAAGGTGGTTTTGCCGTAGTCGGAATCAAAGTTAAGAATAACGCCGCTCGGTTTTAGGACACGAAGCCATTCCGTGTAGGCCGCTTTCGGATTGGGCAAGGTCCAGGTGAGATTGCGGCTGAGGACCGCATCAAAGGTTTCATTTTTAAAACTTAAATCAGTGGCATCCATTTTTTCAAAAGTGGCCGTGCTGTGAAAGGTGGCGGCGTTTTGACGGGCGTGATTCACCATTTGTTGTGACATATCGATGCCCGTTACGATGTGGCCGTGATGGCAGAGTAAAAACGTGAAGAATCCTGTACCGGTTCCCACATCGAGAATGCGTTGCGGTCGGTCAAGGGGGATGTGCTGTGCCAATAAGGCGTGCCATGCTTTGGCATTCGGGCTTTTTAATTCTTGCAGGCGCAGCTCGTTAAAGGCGTTGCTCCGTTTATCCCAGTAGGATTCGATTCGTTCTTTTATATTCATGACAGACTCCTGTTCGTATGTATTCGTTGATTTTTGCCTGTATCCGGCATATAATTGCCGGCTATAGTCAGTGGAAAAGCTTATGCTGTTTTGTTTCTATAGAACAGTATAGAGGAAAATCAAGAGATTTATAAGCGGGGGTGGGGGTTATTTTTGAAAAAAGTATCCCCTAGGGTGGGTTTTCAAAGTGACAAATAGTAGGTACACTAATATGAAGAAGATGAAAATTATGGTTCGTATAAGGAGGTGCTGTGATGATAGACGATAAAGCAAGAACTGAAACAAATGAAGCAAATGATACGTCGAAAATTGTTTCAGTTAACAGGCAAAATTCATCATGGCGCGCCTATATTAAATACGTGGAGCCCCTTTTATATATAATCGGTGTTTTGTGGGTAGTGGCAACCCTCACCTTCGGTTTGATGCAACTGACCAATGATGATGTGGTGGATCAAGTCTTTTCACAGCAGCAAAGTTTATCCGTAGAGGCACAAGCTGAAAAAAGAACGGCCTTGGGGTTAACAGCACCTATTTGGGTACAATACGGACGCTGGCTAGGGGGTGTAATACAAGGCGACTTGGGGCAGTCTTTGGTGACCGGTGAACCGGTTAGCGCCTTATTATGGTCAAAACTTCCGGCCTCCTTGCTCCTCATGGGGAGTGCAGTGGGTCTTACCCTTTTGATAGCTTTACCGTTAGGCCTTTGGACCGCTCATAATGCGGGAACCGTGGGCGACCGTCTGGTTCGTGGTATTACCCTTTTTGGTAATACCATGCCGAATTTTTTCACAGCCTTACTATTACTCTATGTGGTGGCCTTAAAGCTGAACTGGCTACCGGTCATAGCTCGTCATAATGATCCGACGGCGCTGATTCTGCCAACGGTTACACTGGTGTGGTCCATGAGTGCCAAATATATTCAACAAATTAGGGCGCTTGCTTTGGATGAGCTGAGTAAACCCTATATTAGGGGGCTTCGCACGCGCGGACTCAGTTGGTATGTGATTTATTCACGTTATATTTTAAGGGCTATCGCCGGGCCAATAGTGGCGCTGGTGGCCTTATCCTGCGGTTCCTTGTTGGGCGGCGTAACCATTGTGGAGACTATTTTCATGTGGGACGGCGTCGGCAAAATGGCCTTTGATGCTATTACGGCTCGGGATTATCCGGTATTGCAGGCCTATGTGCTCTGGTTGGCAGCTCTATATATCCTATTCAATGGGGGCGCTGACTTCTTGCAAAGAAAGCTGAATCACCGTGAGCGTGAGGAGGCGGGCCATGAATAATAAAAATATATCAACAAAAGGCGGTTTGTTAATCGGCGGCTTTATAGTACTTATTTTCTTACTGGTCATAGCGCCGGAAATTATACCGTTTGATCCGTATAAACAATCGTTGAACGAAGTACTCCAATCGCCGAGCACAGCACACTTTCTTGGAACCGATCAATACGGTCGTGATGTGTTGGCCCGCGTATTAGTGGGCGGTAGGGTGACTATAGGTCTTACCTTAGGCATTACCGTGACGATTGCCCTCATTGGCACTATCCTTGGTATTATGAGTGCCTATTTGAAGGGCTTTATAAGCCGCATCATAACGATACTCATAAACGTAGCATTGGCGGTGCCGTCATTAGTATTTGCACTCGCCATTGCGGCCGTCTTGGGCGGCGGCATGGGCCATGCAGCGCTGGCTTTGATTTGTGTGGCGTGGCCGAAATATGCCCGGTTGGCACGAAGTTTAACTTTACAAGTTAAAGAGGCCCCCTATATTAAGATGGCCCGCCTCCAAGGGCAAACGAAAGGCGGCATTTTTTATCATCACATTTTACCTCAGATCGCCGGACCCTTGGTGGTGACGGCCGTGCTCGACATCGGCGTAATCCTCATGGAACTGGCCGGTTTGTCCTTCTTAGGATTGGGCGCTATGCCGCCTATGGCAGAGTGGGGCAGCATGCTCAGCTTAAACCGCAGTCTGCTGCAAACCGCACCGTGGCTCTTATGGGCTCCGGGGGGCGCCATTGTTTTTAGCGTGGCGTATTTTCATTATGTCGGAGAAAGTTTGCGGCGATATTTTGATAAAATAGGCTAAACGATAAAATAGGTATTTTTAATCAGGGAGAGGTAGTTATGAAAAAGCTTTTGACAATTCTTATGTGTCTATGCATGGCTGTGTTAGCCGGTGGTTGCGGCAACAGCGGAAGCGAATCAACGGGCAAAATTTTACATTACGGTACGACGGCTTATGGCCCGGCCATGGAAAATGCGGGCCTAAATCCTCATGAAGCGTATCAGGGGTGGAGCGCCGTACGCTATGGTGTAGCGGAAACGTTGGTTCGTTTTAACGATGCCATGGAAGTCAAACCATGGTTGGCCGATTCGTGGCAGTTTGTGGACTCCCATACGGTAAAACTCCACATTCGCGATAAGGTGACCTTTTCAAACGGAAAGCCCCTAACGGCGGAAGCGGTAAAAGCCAATTTCGAAGACCTTTTGGCGGTTCATAACAGAGCACCTAAGGACCTGGGGATTCAATCCATGGAAGCGGACGGTCAGTATTTGACGATTCGTTCCGCCAATCCCTCAACGGTATTACTTACGTATTTAGCCGATCCGTACAGTGCCATTATTGATGTGTCTGAAAAACCGCAAGACGGTTTGTATGTTGGTACGGGGCCGTTTAAAGCGACTAAGGTGACGGAAAAATCGGTCAGCCTCGTGCGCAATGATTCCTATTGGGATGGTAAGCCGAAGCTTGATGGCGTTGAAGTAACGCGCATTACGGAAGGGGATACGCTGACTATGGCGCTGCAAAAAGGCGATATTGATGCGGCCCAGGGGTTACCGTACAACAGTTTAGATTTGTTTAAGGATACTTCAGCCTATACGATTAGTTCTATGCCAACATCCCGGGTGTATCAGGTAGCCTTTAATTTTAACAGCCCTGCTATGCAGGATAAAGCGGTTCGTGAAGCCATCGCCACGGCTATTGATAAAAAACAATTTGCTGAGGTACTTTTAAAAGGCAATGGTGTGGCAGCCGTCGGTCCGTTCCCGGCAAATATGGCGCTTGGTCATATGAAACTAAATGTGCCAACCTTTAATATTGAAGCCGCAAAAAAAATATTGGCCGATGCCGGTTATAAGGATACGGATGGTGACGGTTACTTAGATAAAAACGGTCAGCCTTTGACAGTTCGTTGGCTTACCTATACATCCCGTCAAGAACTGCCGGTATTAGCTGAAGCAGCTCAGGCGACGCTTAAAGAGGTGGGCATCAAGGTAGACGTGAACGCCACCGATGCGTATCGCAGTGTTTTAAAACAGGGCAACTTTGACGTGTTTGCCAAAGCCTTTGTGACGGCACCGACCGGTGAAGGTTCCTACTATTTTAAAACGAATACTTTGGCCGGCGCGGTGGACAATGTGGGCAGCTATAACAATCCGCAGATTCAGGCGCTGATGGCAGAGCTCGATCAAACCACGGAACCGGCACAGCGCCAGGCGATTTTTCAACAAATGACCCAGACCGTTCTTGATGATGGCGCCTTTATCTATGTGGCTCATCTGAAAATGAATCTAGTTATGAAACATAAAGTAACGAACTTCAAAGCATCGCCAACGGACTACTATGAGCTCAATAAAGACGTGGATATGGTGGGGAAGTAGCGTTGTGATGACGAAATAGTAAATATTAAAGACGGTAGTTAGTACCGTTGTGATGACGAAGTGGTAAGTTTTAAAGACGGTACTTATTGTGATTATTGAGGCGAATGAAAGGCGGTGATGCATTGACTGAGCCCATTATTGTATTAAAAAATCTCTGTGTCAGCTATGGCGAGCAGCGAGTTTTACAAAACTTGAACCTTGCCGTCGGTAAAGGTGAAGCGGTGGCTATTGTAGGCCCGTCGGGGGTAGGTAAAACGACGCTGTTAAAAACGCTTTTGGGGCTATTGCCCAAAAAAGCGAGTATGACTTATGATACCGCTATTTTGCGGGGGGAAACGTGGCCAAAATCCGAAGCGGCTTGGCACGAACTGCGCGGTAAATGCATCACTTATGTGACACAGGGGGCTATGGCTTCTTTCAGCCCCTATTTTACGTTGGAAGCGCAATGCCGCGATTTGGCAAAAGCCATCGGCTTGTCATGGGAAGAGGCTTTGGAACGTATTGAATCACTTTGCACCGCTTTAGATTTAACGCCGCAGATTTTAAAAGCTTATCCGCCGGAATTGTCGGGCGGCATGGCACAACGGGTGGCCTTGCTATTGGCTCTGTTGCCAAAACCGGATATTCTGATTGCCGACGAACCGGCTGCCAGTCTCGATATGGTGCGGCAATTGCAATTGGTTAATTTACTGAAAAAAGTACAACAGTCACAAGGTCTAACCCTATTGTTTGTTATGCATCAACGTGATTTAGCCCACTGCATTGGCGATTTTGTTTATGAGCTTAAGGAGGGGCTGCTGCAACGATTAGATGAGGGTTCTTTGCGAGTTGAAGCGCCTGCCGTTACAGTTGAGGCACCTATAGATTCACTTGCAACGGTTCCGAAGCTTACCGGTTCAGCGGTAACGGTTGAAGAACTTACAGGTTCAGCGGCAGCGGTTGAAGAATTTTCAGGTGCAACGGTAGCGGTTGAATCTCTTGAGCCGCCGCTTTTACAGATTGAAAACGTATGGGCCGCCTATGATGAAACGGATTTGCCGGTGCTTGCAGAGATTTCCATGCATGTTAAGCGCGGTGAGTGGGTGGCTTTGGTCGGGCTAAGCGGAGCCGGTAAAAGCACGTTGTTTCGTTGTTTATTGAATTGGCAGCCCCTGATGGGCGGTACGATTTTATATAATCAAAAGCCCTTAGCTGCGTATTCGATGGCTGAACTGGGGCAAATAGTACAGCCTATTTGGCAAGACCCGCAAAGCTCGTTTAATCCGCGCCGCACGGTGGGGTGGAGCCTTAGTGAGTCCATGCGGCACATAGCCTCTAAAGTAGCATTAAAAGCAGAGGCTACAGCATGGCCTAAAGCAGAGCCTAACGAAGCCTCTAAAGTAGACTTTAAAGCAAAAACGAACAGTACCGCCAACAGACAATCTATGAATGTGAAATTTTTATCTCAAGAATGTACTATTTTGTCGGCAGAGGATCGAGCAGCGTTAACCGCTCACACAAGCGCAACGGCTTCGATGGAAACACGTGTTGAGGAACTATTGAAAACGGTTAATTTACCAAGTTCATACAGTAAGCGCTACCCTCACAGTTTGAGCGGCGGCGAATGTCAGCGCGCGGCCATTGCCAGGGCCGTTGGGAACAATCCGTCGCTACTTCTCTGTGATGAAATGACGTCCGCTTTGGATTCAAAAACGCAGCAGGATGTTTTGGTCGTTTTAAAACAGTTAAAACAAAAAAATCAGCTGGCCGGTTTAGTCATTACTCATGATTTAGCGGTAGCTGAAGCACTTTGTGATAGAGTATACGTTTTGGACAAAGGGCGTATTGTTGAAGAAGGCGAGGTAGCCACCGTTTTGACAAAACCGCAATCTGAATTGGCGAAGCAGTTGGTAAAAGCACGCAAGGAACTGAAAAGACCAATGAAGGAGTAAGTGGCTAATTCGTAGAGACCTGTGGCTAGAAACTGTTGGTTACGTATTAAAACAAATTCGTAATGCCTATGACAACAAACTTTTTACAATAATAAGCCTTGTTCAATGTGTTATAATAAATTTATGACAGACTAACAAGGCGGTGATTACGTGTCGCAAACGGAGCACGATAGATTACATAAATTAGGAATTGCCCATAGTCATGAGCACAAGCATGAGCATACTCATGAAACGGAGCATTCACATGATAATATGACGGCAGAGTTACATAGTCATGAACATATAGAAGAACATACTCATGAACAGGAGCACCATGGCCATACCCATTCCCATACGCAGACGAAGGCGGTTTTAAATCGTTTATCTCGTATTATCGGTCATTTGGAATCGGTAAAACGCATGGTGGCAGATGGGCGCGACTGCAGTGAAGTGTTAGTACAACTGGCGGCTGTCGATGCGGCGGTGAAAAGTGTAAGCCGCGTTGTTATGAAAGACCACATTGAACATTGTATTGTTGATGCGGTCAAAGAAAACGACACCGAAACATTGGCTAAGTTGAATGAAGCGATTGATCGATTTATAAAATAACAGCTTGTTATTTTTATAAATATAATTTTGAGTATTTTAGTGGTAATGCTTTGAAGTTAATGTAGCAATTTAATCGTAAGGAGGTAACACTATGTCAAGAGTTGTAATGCAAGCACATTTGAGAAATGAATTAACCAATGCTAAAAAGAGTCACTCTGTATTGACTGATGTGGGCAAAGACGTGGGCGGATTGGAAGAATCTTTCTCGCCGGTTGAATTGTTGGCCGATACCTTTGCATCTTGTGCTCTCTCCATTATGGGCCGTATCGGCGGTAAAATGGGGTATGATTTTGTTGGTGCCTATGCGGAAGTAGCCACCGATGTGAGCTCTGAAGAATTTAGAATTAAAGAAATTAAAATTGACTTCCATTTGCCAAAAGCTATTAAAGAAGAAGACCGCAGTAAAATCGAAACCTTACTTCATGAAAAATGTATTGTTGGCCGCAGTTTGAATGATGATGTGATACAAACGGCTACGTTCTCCTATGACGCGTAAGCTGACGCACAAGTGAATCAAGAATAAATTAAAACATACTAAAAATACGCAAGCAATAAGTTCGCATGCAATTGAAAAAATCCCGTAGCCGAGGTCAGTTCAGAATCGGTTACGGGATTTGTTTGTACGCCGAATAGGCATGACAAAACCCCCAGTTAAACTGGGGGTCGGTAAAAAATTCTTATAGAAAAGGAAAGAACCTCCTAATGATACAATGAAGTTGGTCTGGCAACCACAACATTTCAACTTAGGAGGTTCAAT
>NZ_SVCB01000097.1 GCF_015058545.1 Veillonella sp. | reverse complement strand
TATTATTTTTATCTATCAAAAATACAGCCGTAAGGCGTTCCGCGGTGTCCGTACCAAATTGGCTGCTTCCAATACGTCGGTGCAGGAGATGCTCAACTTCATCGTCATTATTAAATCCTATGTGGGTGAAAAAATTATGGCGAAGCAGTATGACCGCATCAGTCGTGAGTTTTTGGAAGCCGGTTTATTCGAGGTTAAAACTTTTGCTATCTTCCGCCCGATTGTGGACGGCTTACTGTTCGTCATTTTTATCGCCATTTTCAGCTTTACCAATTGGTTCGATTCAGTGACGGAAGCCGGTACGGTATTCGCCTTTATCCAGTACATGGATAAATTTTTCCAGCCGATTAAAGAAATTGCGGAAAAATATAACAACTTGCAAAGCGCCTTAGCCGGTGCGGAGCGTTTGGTGCCGATTATTAATGAAGAGTCCGACACGACCATTGAAGCGGTGGCGATTCCGGACGAGTTTAAAACGATTAACACCATTGAATTTGACCATGTATGGTTCTCCTATGATGATTCTGATAATTATGCCTTAAAAGATATTTCCATTGCCATTGACGGCGGGCAATTTGTGGGCATCGTAGGACCATCCGGGGGCGGTAAATCTACCTTGATGAGTTTATTGATGGGCTTTTACCGTCCAACTAAAGGGACGATTCGTATCAACGGCTATGATACGGCCTATTATGCGCCGGCTGTCTTGCGTGAAGTCATGGGCTATGTATTCCAAGATAGTCATTTGTTCAAAGGGACTATTCGTGAAAACCTCTCCCTCTACGATGACACGATTCCCGAAGAGAATCTCATAAAAGCGGCCGAAAAGGCTCATTTACACGCCATGATTGAACGCTTACCGCAAGGCTATAACACGCCGGTTGGTTATTTAGGTTCCTTATTATCGACCGGGCAGAAGCAGTTGTTAGCGTTAGCTCGCGTCTTGGTGCGCGATCGCAAAGTTCTCATCTTTGACGAAGCAACGGCTCATATTGACAGTCATACGGAACAATTGATCCAGGAATCCATTGAAACGATTCGCGGTGAAAAAACGATTATCAGCATTGCCCATCGTTTGTCGACGATTCGTTCGGCCAACTGTATTTATATGATTAAGCACGGACAAATTGTAGAACAGGGGGATTATGAATCGTTAATTGCACAAAAGGGTGAATTCTTTGCACTTTGGGAGGCGAAATAAGGTTGGAGCTCATTACGTCAAAAGATAATAAAACATTAAAATATGCACAATCTTTACAGCGCAAAAAGTACCGCAAATTATACGGTGAGTATGTAGCGGAAGGTCTTCGCACCGTAAGTGATATGATGGCCACGGGCCTGGTAAGCACGATTTTTGTAAAAGAAGACAGTCACTACGACTCCATCGTAGCTGAGGCGGAACAACGAGGCATTAAGCTATGGTCAGTACGCAGCGATTTGATGCATACCATCGAATCTACCGTTAACGGTCAAGGCATCGTTGCCATTGTGAAGAAGCAACATCATGATATTAACGATTTAGTGATTACCGATGGTCTTTATGTGCTTCTTGATGAAGTGCAAGACCCCGGTAATTTGGGGACTATTATTCGCACCGCTTTAGCGGCCGGTGCAAAGGGGCTCTTTTTAACAAAAGGCAGTGTGGACCCTTATAATGAAAAGACCGTTCGCAGCACTATGAGTGCCATTACTAAAATACCGATTTTTGAAAATGTTACCGTTGAAGACGTGGCGGGTTTAATGAAAAACAGTCAGTTAACGGCCTATGCCACTGCTTTGGAGAATGCTGAGGCAATTCAAGATGTAACATTTGCGAAGCAAACCTTATTACTTTTGGGCAACGAAGCGAATGGGCTCAGTCAAGCTTGGTTCAACATGGCCGATAATCGGATAACTATTCCCATGTACGGCCCTATTGAGTCCCTTAATTTGTCCGTAGCGGCAGCTTTATGCATGTATGCAGTGAGAGAGAGTTGGTTATAATGAAGGAACAGGACATCAGCCAAATTTTAAAAGCTTATAAAGACGGTTCCCTTGATTTAGAAGAATGTCAGTCATCGATTACCGAATTGATTAGTCAAGCGGTCCAAAAAGAAGAGCGGGCGCGCAATTTACAAGATGCCGTACTCGATTTGGATCGTGCCAAAAGGCAGGGTTTTCCCGAAGTGGTCTATTGTGAAGGTAAAACCGATGAACAGTGTATTACCATTCTAAAAGAACTGAACTTGCACTACGGTACGTATATGGGGACCAGAGCAAGACAGAGCATTTATGATGCGTTAAAACCTATCATCCCTGAAATTGAATACGATGCAACGAGCTGTATTATTTATCGTCATAGTGATAAGGCTATTTGCAATGAGGGCCGTACTATTGCGGTAGTAACAGCGGGGACAAGCGATATTCCGATAGCCGAAGAAGCTGCCGTAACCGCGGAACTTATGGGGAATGAAGTGATTCGCATTTATGATGTTGGCGTAGCGGGGATTCATCGTTTATTTCACCGTTTAGATGATATTACCGCTGCCAATGTTGTTATTGTAGTGGCGGGCATGGAAGGGGCATTGGCCAGTGTAATCGGCGGGCTTGTGACGAAACCGATTATAGCCGTGCCCACCAGTGTAGGCTATGGCGCTAATTTTAAAGGCTTAGCCGCCTTGTTATCTATGTTAAATTCCTGTGCTGCCGGTGTCGGCGTAGTGAACATCGATAACGGATTCGGCGCCGGCCGTTTAGCTCATATGATTAACAGTCAACGATAATCGTTAATCGTTTATAAAGTAATACGGTAGACCTGACTCATTCAATAGACGTGCAGAAGAAGAGGTGCCTGTATGAATTCGCAATTAATTCAAATTGAAGCAAATATCGACAACATGAATCCGGAATTATATGGTTCGTTGCTGGATACCTTGTTAAAAGGCGGTGCCAATGATGCGTGGTTAACCCCTATTATTATGAAAAAGGGAAGGCCCGCCATTATGCTCAGTGTGTTGGCGCCGAAGGAGCAATTAAAGGATATCAGTGAATTGATTTTTGAAAATACCACCACTATCGGTTTCCGATATTTTGCGGTAGATCGTATAATCTGTGAACGAGAATTTGAAGAGATTTTTTACAAAAATCAAAAGATACATGTAAAAAAGGCGTTTCACGACGGGAAACTGGTCAATATTTCCCTTGAATACGAAGATTTAGCTAACGCTGCCCGTGCATTAAATATTCCTATAAAAATTTTGGAAAAAGAAGTGTGGGCCACCTTAACAAGTCCCGTATTTTAGTGTAAAATATAGTCTCTCACACTAATTATTTATAATTCAAGATGAAAAGTATCATCTGTCGTGATTTGATACATCATGACGGTAAATTTTACAGTAATATTATCAGCAGTTCATTAATTGTTTATAATTTTTTCCTAAAATTAGTGTGTAATAGTAAAATTCCACTATACACTACCAATAGACATATGTTAAAATAACATATATCCTCTTTAAATGATTAAGTATTAAAAAAGTAGAAGGTGCATATGATACGATTAATTGTTAATGCCGACGATTTCGGCTTACATCAAGCCGTTAACGAAGGTATCATTAAAGGGCACAAAGAGGGGATTATCACAAGCACATCGTTATTGGCCAATGGCGATGCTTTTGAAGAAGCAGTTGCTATGGCCAAGGAAAATCCTCATTTGGGGATTGGCGTCCACACAGCCCTTGTGGGTGGTCTTAAACCACTAAGCGGCGCCGACAAAGTACCGAGTCTCGTTGACGAGCACGGTCGATTTTTTACCTCCTATCCGCAATTCATTAAGAAAGCGGTATCGGGAGATATTAATTTTGAAGAAGTTTATCAAGAATTGGATTTACAATTCGAAAAAGTGGTATCTTCGGGTCTTGCCATTACGCATGCGGACGGACATCAGCACTTGCATGTATTGCCGCAAATTACACCGATTATGACTTCCTTATTGAAAAAATACGGCATTAAAAAGATGCGTATTCCTGCGGAAGATCGTTTTTTCCGCAACGGGATCAATCAATGGGGGCGTTTTGCCGGTAAGGTAGGTCTGGCGGAAGTGGCCGATAAAGCATACACCTTTTCAAGTCGTATGGGCATTTGGTCACCACGTTATTTCTGGGGCATGATGAGCGGCGGCCAGCTCACGGAAGAACGATTAATGGAAATTCTTCATCGTGTAGCCGGTACTCGTGGCAGTCATGAAATTATGACCCATCCCGGTAATAATGATCGGGTTCTCAACGCTTTATTCCCTTGGGATTATCATTGGGAAAGTGAGTTAGCCGCTATGTGTGCGGAACCGGTAAAAGAGTTTATCAAGTTCCATCAGATTCAGCTTCTCAATTATGGTGAATGTGAATGAATAAGATGCTCAAGCGAGGCCTGTTGTTAGGGCTTTTGCTACTGGTTATTTCGGGGCTCACTATTTATTTCACAATTGATTTAAAAGCGTTACAAACTCTGGAAACCTTTAATATTACATCCTTGTTGTTGGCCTTGATTGCATTGGCTGTGGGTATGTATTTTGACGGTTTACGTTTACAGCGATTAGTACGAATGGGCGGCTATAAATTACCGATTAAAGCTATTTTACGAGTTATATTCGGTAACTATTTTATGGCCATGCTGACACCCGGTGCCAGCGGCGGCGCGGTGGCTCAGGTTTTAATCCTTAAGAGTTACGGTGTACCCGTTATGAAAGGGGCTCCCATTGTACTGATTCGAACCGTATTTTCTATTTTGTTCTTAATTGCTATGTTACCGGTTATATTTTTACACGGCTCCATAACAATTCCTTACATCAGCAACGAAGCTTTGATTCAAATATCATTTATTATGGTACTTTGTACAATTTTTGGCTTATATCTGTTGCAGACCAATTTAATGAAACGATTTGTTTACATTGTAGCCGAGCGGTTACAAAGTGGTCATCCCAAAAGTTGGTTAGCCAAATTAGCTGAGTTAAATGAAGGGTTTAGCTTAATCTATGCCAGACCGTTTCAGTCCATAGTGGTTTTCATTGAGTCCGGTTTAAGTCTTATCGCTTTATATACGATAGCACCGGCACTTATGATGGCCTTTACATGGGATATACCGATTGTGGAAGTCCTCAATCGCATGATTTTATTAAATCTTATTTTGTATTTTGCCCCTACACCGGGTGGTACAGGTGTAGCCGAAGGTTTATTCGTTTATTTGTTTGAGTCATTTTTGCCGTTAGGGACTGTCGGAATTGTCGCAGTTGGCTGGCGTGTAGTGGCTGAGTATTTGCCGTTTTTCATTGGCATGTATTCCGTATTTACCCTCTACGGTCGTCAATTTGTAGCCGGCGCGGCAATGACTGATGAACAGGAAAAAGATGGAGGTAGTAACATTGGCTAAGTTAAAGAAAGACAAATTTTATTTGGTTCAAGAAGACATTCTTCCTGAAGCCATTAAAAAGACGATTAAAGTAAAAGAAATTTTAAAATTAGGCGAAGCTAAAACGATTAACGAAGCAGTTGAACGCATGGATTTAAGTCGTTCCGCCTACTATAAATATAAAGACTATGTATTCCCGTTTTACGAAATTGCTCAAGGTAAAATCGTATCTATTACGGTTTCCATGTCCAATGATCCGGGCATGTTATCCAGCATTTTACGGGCTATTGCCGAAAGTAACGGCAGTATTTTGACAATTAACCAGGATATTCCGCTTCAGGGCATTGCTAACGTAACAATTGCCTTCGAAACCAAAGATTTGTCCACTACATTAGAAGAATGTTTGGATAATATCCGTAGTATCCGCGGTATCTTAAAAGTTGAAATTTTAGGTCAGGCTTAATCAGAATTAGATTAGACAACGTTTAATCGGAATTAGATTAGACAACGTTTAATCGGAATTAGATTAGACCGGCATTTCAACATTAAAGAATATGGCAAGTAAAAAAGAGAAATAGGCTAGCCCCGACTTATTTAATAGGCCGGGGCACTCTTATAAGAGAGAGGGAGAAGAAGATGGAACAAGTTAAGGTCGCCTTACTGGGATTTGGGACCGTAGGGCAAGGAACATTTGAATTATTAGTAAAAAACCGTGATTTAATCGCTAATCGCACCGGTGTATCGATTCAAGTCAGTAAGATTTTTGTACGCAATGCTGAAAAATACAGCCACGTTGAATTGCCGGAAGGTACACAGTTTACGAATGATGTAGACTCGATTTTTGAAGATCCGTCCATTCAAATTATTGTAGAAGTTATGGGCGGGGTAACTTTCGCCCGCGATTGTGTTGAAAAAGCTTTAAAAGCTAAGAAAAGTGTAGTTACGGCCAATAAGGATTTACTGGCTGAAGCTGGTCCTTATTTATTGGATTTAGCCGGTAAAAACGGCGTTGATTTGCGTTACGAAGCCAGCGTATTAGGCGGCATTCCGATTATTCGCACCCTGTATGAATCTTTAGGGGGCAATAAAATTACGGAAATCGTAGGTATTTTAAACGGTACCACCAACTTTATTTTGTCCAACATGACCGAAAAAGGCGCCGGCTATGCGGAAGTATTGGCTGAAGCACAGGCGTTAGGTTATGCCGAAGCAGATCCGACGGCCGATGTGGAAGGGCTCGATGCAGCTCGTAAATTGGCTATTTTGTCATCCATTGCCTTTAACCGCCGTATATTCTTTGAAGACGTATCCGTTGAAGGGATTACTAAAATCGATGCTACAGATATTGCCTTTGGTAAAGAGTTCGGTTACACCATTAAATTATTGGGCATTGCCAAAGAAACTAAAAAAGGCTTGTCCCTTAATGTGCATCCGTCCTTTATTTCCAGCAATCATCCGCTTGCATCGGTACGCGGTTCTTATAATGCTTTATATGTTAAGGGCAACGGCATCGATGACGCCATGTTCTATGGCCGCGGCGCCGGCAGCTTGCCAACGGGCAGCTCCGTCGTAAGTGACATCATGGAGATTGCCAAAAATATCCAAACTAACCACCTTGGTCAGTTAAAGCCATTCTATTTCTCCGAAAAGAATTTATATGCGTCCGGTAAAATTGAATCGTCCTACTATATTCGCATCTTAGTAGACAACTCCACCGGTGTTTTGGCAAAAGTAGCGTCAAAACTGGCAGAGCAGCGCATTTCCGTACAAGCTGTAACGCAGCGTAATGAAAGTGAAACAACCTCTACGTTGGCTATTGTTACATCGTCTTGTCCGCGTTCTTATATTTCGAATGTAATTGATGCCTTCAATAATCTTCGCGTTGTTCGTGAAATCGGCAGCGTTATTCCTATTATGACAGATTAGGAGGCAGCACAGATGGAAACAATTACAGTTAAAGTCCCGGCTACCAGTGCCAATTGCGGCCCCGGGTTTGACTCGCTGGGCCTCGCCTTGGAGCTATATAATACATTTACCTTCACCCCTGATGAAACGGCCACCGCAAACGAATATACTTTTGCGGGCTTTGATGCCGATACGTTGGCCAAAGAAGATCAAACTCATAATTTAGTGGGCCAGGCCATGCAAGCTGTTTTTCAAAAAGCAAGCTCCGAACCTATATATGGTAACGTTCACAGTGAAACGGTAATTCCACCGTCCCGTGGGCTCGGTAGCAGTTCCACGGCCATCGTAGCGGGTTTACTCTTGGCGAATCGCTTGTTGGCAAAACCACTTACAACGCATGAACTCTTAGTCTTGGCCAACTCCATCGAAGGGCATCCGGATAATGTGGCGCCCGCCTTACTGGGAAATCTTGTGTGTGCTGTCAATGATCCGAAAGAGCTTTTATATACAACCGTGGCCTTACCGGAAGAGTTACTTTTCGCTGTAGTGGTGCCGGAAGTGTCGGTTTCTACGGAATATGCCCGGAGCGTTTTGCCAAAAACGATTGCTCATAAAGAAGCGGTGGCTAATGTGAGTCATGCCACCTTGTTTGTTACGGCCTTATTGCAACATAAACTGGATTATTTGCGCATTGCTTTGGAAGATTATCTCCATGTGCCATATCGCAAAGCGCTCATTCCGCATTGTGAGGAAGTATTTTCGGTCGCTCGTAAAGCAGGTGCCTATGGAGCCACTATCAGCGGCTCCGGATCTACTTTGATTGCCTATTGCCCGCGTTCCACGGCACAGACCGTAGCCACGCGTATGGGCGATGTGTTTAACAACAATAATATTCCGTGCCGTACTTATGTGCTGAAAGCCGATACGGTAGGAGCTCGCTACGTATGATAAATGTTTATAAAATTGCCAAATGAAAGCAATTACTATATAATTATACTGTGAATAGAGGTTACTAAAATCAGGAAACAAGTCTATTCATCAGGACGTAGCTTACTGAGTAGCAAGCTACACATTTATCTTAAGAAAGAGGCAAAACAAATATGAATAATGTTAAGACTGCTGTTTTACTGGCATTGATGACGGGGTTATTGATGGTGATCGGACAGTTGGTCGCCGGACGAGTCGGTCTCATGACAATGTTCCTTATCTCCATGGCTATGAACTTCTTCAGCTATTGGAACAGCGATAAGATTGTACTTAACATGTACAATGCACAGCAAGTTTCGGGGTCGGACAATCCGGAGTTGTACAATATGGTGGCCGGTTTGGCTAAACGCGGTAATTTACCGATGCCAAAAGTGTATATCATCAACTCCGATGTGCCGAATGCCTTTGCCACAGGTCGAAATCCTGAGCATGCAGCGGTAGCAGTTACGACAGGGATTATGAATCTCTTGACGGATGATGAAATCGAAGGCGTACTGGGTCACGAATTAACTCACGTTAAACATCGCGACACTTTAATCAGTACAGTGGCTGCCAGTTTGGCCGGTGTGATTACAATGATCGCCAATATGATGCAAATGTTTGCTATCTTCGGTAGCAGTGATGACCGTGAAAGAGGCAATCCAATCGCCATGTTGGCTACCATTATTTTGGCACCGATTGCGGCCGCCTTAATTCAGATGGCGATTTCACGTTCCCGTGAATACCTTGCCGATGAAGGGGGCGCCGAAATGAGCGGCAAACCATTGGCTTTAGCTTCGGCCTTAGCCAAAATTGATTATTACTCTAAACATGGCATGTTGCCGGGCGGCGAAGCTCAGCTTGGACCGACAGCTCACATGTTCATTATTAATCCGTTGGGAAGTGTGAAAGATTTAGCAAGCTCACTTTTCAGCACACATCCAAGTACAGCATCTCGTATTGAAAAATTAAAAGAATTAGCAAGTCGTATGCGTTAGGAGGCAGTCTTATGGAACACACGTTAGTACTCGTAAAACCGGACGGAGTGAAAAAGAAAATTTGCGGTGAAATCTTGGCTCGTTATGAGCGTAAAGGTTTGACAATCAGCGCTTTAAAATTATTGCAAGTACCGCGTGAGTTAGCTGCTGCCCACTACGACGAACATAAAGATAAACCATTCTTCCAAGAATTGATTGATTTTATTACGTCCGGCCCGGTTTTGGCTATGGTACTTAGCGGTGATAATGCCGTAGCGGCAGTCCGCCAGCTAAATGGCGCTACAGATCCGTTAAAAGCTAATGCCGGCACTATTCGCGGCGATTACGGTTTGGCTATTAACGAAAATGTTGTTCACGCATCGGATGCGGTAGCAACGGCAGAACGTGAAGTTGCCCTTTGGTTCCCTGAATTCAAAGCGTAATATATCTTTCTTTTTACAAATGAGGTGATTAGTATGAGTGGTAAAGTATATACTAAAACTGGTGATAAAGGTTCTACATCCCTCTATACGGGTGAACGTCTTTCCAAAGCGTCCCTTCGCGTAGAAGCGTATGGTACGGTTGACGAACTTCAATCGGTATTAGGTGTTGCGCGCGCTTTTTCTGAACACGAAGATATTCAGCAAGTTATCTATGATATCGAGAAAGAGTTGTGGCAGCTTATGGCGGATGTAGCTAGTCTCGGCCAAGAACCGAACATCACGGATGCTCATATTGAAAATTTAGAAAAGATTATCGACAGCTATGATGCTAAAATGGAACCGCTCACTAAATTTATTGTACCGGGCGATAAAAAAAGTTCCGCCTTATTGCATCAATGCCGTACGGTAACTCGTCGTGCGGAACGCGCTTTATGGCGTCTCGCTGAATCGGGGGAAACCGTTCACGATGTGGATATTCGCTATTTAAATCGCTTGTCTGATTGCTGCTATATGTTAGCACGTGCCGAATTTGAACTATAAGTTGGTGGCAGTAACTTCATAAGATTTGACACGTGAATACGGTCACCAATATAAAAAAGCTATGTTACCGAATCATTCGCGTAACATAGCTTTTTCTTATTCTATATAGATAGTTTTAATTTGAACGATATACATTCATCCAATTTGAGTGATGTAAACTCAATGTGGACAAGTCTGCAAGATGCCTTATTGCTGGTCTATGGTGCCTTTATTGAGCACATCTTCCGGACTTGGATAGTAGAAAAAGACTGTCATGATTTCATAATTAAATTTTTCACGAATTTTCGCAGCTAAAATCGTTTCGAATTCAATGAGATTATTCGGATCGAGGTCGCCGTCTTCAACGAGCACCAATAACTGCGGTTCCACTTCCGGGGCATTATCCGGCAGTACTTCACGGCTTAAGGGGATATTAACGATGACGCGAGCCGTTGCTACATACTGATCGTTTTGATCGGTAACCACGGCACGATACGTATTTTCCCATAAAGTGGCCATTAATTTTACAAACAAGTTTTTCATTTCCATAGGTATACACTCCTTATCAGTCTTTGATTTATTGTATACTTATTTAAGAAATAATTTCAAGGGTTAGATGCTATACAAAATCCTTTAAATTTAATTGTAAGGGAGATGATATTTCTCATGTCTACAGTAGAGAGTCGAATTATATTGTGTACCGGCGGGGCACGCAGCGGTAAAAGTGAATTTGCGGAGCGACTCGTTTTATCCTTGCCCGGTCAAAAAGGCTATGTTGCAACGGGTCAGATTTTTGACGATGAAATGGCAGATCGCGTGAGAAAACATAAGGCACGACGCGGTAATATATGGCATAATTTTGAAATTCCTTATGACATAACCGCTTCATGGTCAAAGATTTTAGACAGCTGCGACGTTATCCTTATTGATTGTTTGACTATGTATGCCACTAATGCTATGCTAAAAAAAGAGCCTAAAAATCAAGCAGAGTGCAATGAGTTGGCAGACGCATTAGTAGCTGAGTTTAAAGAACTCATCGAAAGAGTGCATAAAGCCGATAAAACAGTCGTGTTTGTAACGAATGAATTAGGCCTCGGGATAGTTCCCGAAAACAGAATGGCCCGTTTCTTCCGCGATATTGCAGGCTTATTAAATCAAACCGTGGCCCAAGCGGCCGATGAAGTATATTTCACAATTAGTGGCATTACCACAGAGCTAAAGGCTAAGGAGGTTCATATATAATGGCAAAAAAACTCATGTTCCAAGGAACCAGCTCCAATGTAGGTAAAAGTATTTTAACAACGGCATTGTGCCGTATTTTTTATCGTCGCGGCTTAAAAACAGTACCGTTCAAAGCTCAGAATATGGCTTTAAATTCCTACGTAACGCGCTGGGGCGATGAAATCGGTCGCGCCCAGGTGGCACAGGCGGAAGCAGCCGGCATCGATCCGATAGTACAGATGAATCCGGTATTGTTAAAACCTACAGGCAATCAGTCCTCCCAAGTGGTGCTTATGGGGAAACCGGTAGGCGTATACAGTGCCAAAGAATACCATAGCCATTACTCCTTAACAGCTCTCGATAAAGTAAAAGAAAGTTTAGACTTTTTAGATAAAAATTTTGACATGATTGTCATCGAAGGGGCCGGCAGCCCTGCGGAAGTTAATTTAAAGGCCAACGATATCGTAAACATGCGTGTAGCCAAAATGACAAATTGTCCGGTTATGCTTATTGCCGATATTGACCGCGGCGGTGCTATTGCGTCCATCGTGGGCACCTTAGAACTACTGGAACCGGAAGAACGGGATTTGGTTAAGGGCATTGTTATCAACAAATTCCGCGGCGATATTAATCTCTTAAAACCGGCTCTTGATTTCATTGAAGAACGGACAGGGCGTAAGGTAGTGGGGGTAATTCCGGCCATAGACAATCTTGATATTGACGAAGAAGACTCCGTAGCCCTTGAAAGCAAACACACTACCATTAACCGTGAAATTACCATTGCGGTTATGCAAACACCTAAAATTTCCAATTTTACCGATTTTGATGCCTTGGCGTATGAACCGGATGTTTCGGTACGCTTCGTAAAACCCGGTGATGCTATCGGTGAACCGGACATGGTGATTTTACCGGGCTCCAAAAACACCTTAGCGGACTTAAAATACTTGGAAGACCGTGGTTATGCGGACGATATTAAAGCTTTAGCCCAAAAAGGCGTGCCTGTATTCGGTGTGTGCGGCGGTTATCAAATGCTCGGCGAAAAACTCCATGATCCGGACGGTGTGGAAGGCGATATTCCGGAGCTTAACGGTCTTGGTTTATTGCCGACGGAAACAACTATGACGGGCACGAAGATGACCCATCAAGTTTCGTTTAATACTACTAATTTGCCATTTTTGGGCATCGATTATAGCGGTGAAAATTTACGGGGTTATGAAATTCATATGGGGGACACCCGCGGTGTAGGTACCGTGGCTGATTGTTTTGCCATAACCTCTCGCAGTGAAAAACCGGTAGCCGTTATGGATGGTTTCGTCAATGAATCGGGCCTTGTTATGGGGACCTACATTCACGGCATCTTGGATAATGACAGCTTGCGCCGTCAAATCTTGAACGCCTTACGTAAGCGTAAAGGACTCGAACCGCTGGACGAAGTATTCCATTACTTTGAACATAAAGATGCGGCCTATAATCGCTTAGCCGATATTGTGGAAAAACATCTTGATATGGATTATATCGACAAATTATTAGAGGAACAGGCATAATGGACTGGTTTCTACATAATGCATATTATTTCATTCCCTTGTGGGCCTTTTTACTGGATTGTATTGTTGGCGACCCGAGAAGCCGGTTCCATCCGGTGGTCCTCATTGGTGATGTTATTTCTTTCTATGAAAAATTTCTCTACGGAGAGCGTGACAGTAATGGCAAAAAATTCCTCTACGGTGGCTTAACTGTACTTTTGACATTGTTGACGGTTACTGTCATAGGCTTTCTGTTGATTTTAATTGCCGGCACAATCAATCCTTGGGTAGGTTATGCCATGCAGGTCATTATCGTCTACATTACCATCAGTCCTCGCTCGTTGGCGGCGGCGGGGCTTGAATTGGCTCAATTGTTGCGCAAAGGGGATATCGAAGAAGCCCGACGCAAGGTTGGCTGGATTGTAGGCCGTGATACAACCGAACTTGATGAAAGTGAAATTACTCGTGCTACCATTGAAACAGTGGCGGAAAATACGGTGGATGGCATTATTTCACCTTTATTGTTCTTTGCTGTTTTCGGCCCTTTAGGTGCCTTATTTTATCGAACAGCCAACACCATGGACTCCATGTTGGGCTATAAGAACGATAAATATATGTACTTCGGCCGTATAGCGGCCCGTTTTGACGACGTTTTAAATTGGCTGCCCGCTCGCATAACATTTCTCTTATATACGTTAACAGCCTTTATTTTACGTCATGATTGGCGTAACGCGTGGCGCATCGGTTTACGTGATGCCAAGAAGCATCCGAGTCCGAATGGTGGCTATGCGGAAGCGCCGGTAGCGGGGGCACTTCATATTCGTCTCGGTGGTTATAATAAATACGGCGACACCATGACATTCCGTGCCTATATGGGGGACCCGGACATGAAAATGCGAGGTATTCATATTCAAAAAACGATTGGCATGATGTATGTTTGTTCTTTACTAGGCGTTGTTATCAGTGCCGTATTAACTAGAATTTTGGTGATATTATGAAGTCATTTTTTATTGGCTTACAGTTTTTAACACGTTTAAAATTGGTCAATCAGACGGAATGGGATATTCACGACTTTGGTAAAAGCGTCGTCACCTTTCCGGTGGTAGGCCTTGTTATCGGTGCCTTCATGGCTCTCATTTATTGGCTGTTGGTACCCTATATACCGATTACGTTATTAGCTTTATTATTGGTTGTGTTCGAGTTTCTGTTTACCGGCGGCTTACATGCGGACGGCTTCATGGACACCTGTGACGGCCTTTTTTCCGGCCGCGATCGTGAACGCAAGTTGGAAATCATGAAAGACAGCCGCGTCGGCTCCAATGGGGTTGTAGGGTTTGTTTTTCTTACCTTATTGAAATGGCAGTTAATCGCCCATGTCAATCCAACCATACTTTTACAATTTTTATTCTTTATGCCGATTATCAGCCGTTACTCCTTAGTGTTAAGTATTCGACTCTTTCACTATGCACGACCTGAAGGGATGGGAAAGGCCTTCGCCGTATATTCGCCGAAGCAAACCCTCCTTTGGACAACGCTTATTGCCTTGTTGCCGGCTGTCTATTTCCTATGGCTCTATGCCATCTTCCTGGGTTTGGGAATCTTAATCAATCTAGTTTTAAATTCCTATATTTCCAAACACCTCGGTGGCGTAACCGGCGATACGTACGGCTTTGTCATTGAATCATCGGAATTATTATTGGTATTGGCCGCTGTGGCCATTGGTATTGCTTTATAGTTGTCATTTATAAGTAATATATTTACTATCAAAGAATTCTTTGTATTGTAACAAGCGCTCAAACAAAACTTTTACAATGTATTTACATTGATTTGTGTTATTTTGTGTATATTAGTATGGAGGAACGACAGGTGTTATATTATGTACGAGCACCAGGGACATGCGGTGAATTTTTGCAAGGGTCCATTGATGGTCAACCGTTTTTGGTTACCTGTCCTATTAATCGCTATTCCTATGCGCTAAGCGGTGTAAAGCAACCGCTTAGACCTTATTATTGTTCGCTGCAACCGAAAGCAGCCTTAGCGGCTCAAAAAGTAATCAATTCGTTTGTAGCTGAAGGGACGTTGCCCAATAGTCCGGCGGTACAGCGCGCTTGGCGTAGTCCTGTTTATGTGCGCTCCGATATTGCCCAGGGAAAGGGCATGGCATCGAGCAGTGCCGATATTAGCGTCGCCGCCATGGCTACGGCTTTGGCCTACGGGCGAGCGCTTACCTTTGAAGAGTTAAAAGAGATTTCTTTAAGTATCGAGCCCAGTGATGCATCTTTTTATCCCGGTGTAGTTCAGTTTGACTATATTAAGGGAAAAATTACCGAGCCTCTTGGCAAGTGTCCGCCTATGAAAATCATGATTTTTGATGAAGGCGGCGAAATTGATACGGTTAGTTTCAATGCGCAGCACGGACTTCATGACCTGATTGCCGAAAAAGAACCGTATATTAAAGAATCATTGGCTCTTTTTAAAGAAGGGATTGCTACCCACAATGTATCGTTAATCGGCCAGGCCGCTACCTTAAGCGCGTTTGCGAATCAGCGTATCTTACATAAACCTTTATTGTATGCGTTGCATGAAATCGGTAATCATTTTAACAGCGTAGGCACGATTATCGCCCATAGCGGCACGATTATGGGACTTTTATTCCCAACCGACGGAGTACCGCTGGCTGATTGTCGCGCCGCTGTCCATCAGGAATTACCGGATTTATTATATTTAGATACCGTCGAAACAACTAATGAAGGTATCACCTTTATGAAGCGTTAGGAGGTGCTCAGCCATGAAAAATACCCACGGTGGTAACATCTATAAAGTGGCGGCCGCTCATAACGTAGCACCACAGGATATAATCGATTTTAGCGCCAATATCAATCCCTTAGGCATGAGCCCCAAAGGGCAAGCCGCATTGACGGCCCATTTAAATGAAATCATTCACTATCCGGATCCGGAATACACGGCGCTTCGCCAAACGATAAGTGAAGTGCTTGATGTACCAGATGAGAACATTCTGGTGGGGAACGGAGCGGCCGAATTATTGTATGCTCTCATGACCTTACCCGGTATCGAGGAAGTATTGGTACCGGCGCCGGGCTTTTCCGAATATGCCTTAGCCGCACAGGCTCAAGGCTTACCGGTCTTAGCCTATTCCATGATTCCTATGACCGCCGATGGTGAAGTAGAATCGGTGAATGCATCGCATCATTTGTTCGGTAATACTACACCGCATCAGCCCATAACCCATTTTGCGGTTCCTTATGAAGATTTAAAAGCGCATCTCAAACGCTGTGCGGAAGAACAAGTGCGCACAATCATCTGCCTTGGCAATCCGAATAATCCGGACGGTAGTTTGCAAACGGTGACCGAAATATTTGAAATGGCTGCGTTAGCTCAAGCTTCAAACAGCTTACTGCTTATTGATGAATCATTTATTGAGTTCACCAATGAATCTCATAGCCTCCGGCCTTATTTGGCGGAATATCCGGCCATTGTTATATTGCATTCACTGACTAAATTCTATGCCATACCGGGCTTACGCTTAGGCTTATTATTGGGGGACGCGACTATACTAAAAAGTATCGCCGCTCATGTACCGACCTGGTCGGTTAATCATTTGGCCCAAGAGTACGGTATAGCCGCCCTTCAAGACGAAGTATATCGTCAAAAAACACGTGCCGTGGTAGCCCGTGAAAAGGAATGGCTCTATGGCGCCATCAATGCATTCGACTTTATAACAGCGTTACCGCCGGCGGTTAACTTCATGCTTTTACATTGGCAAGTGCAACATCCGAGCCTTGCCGATTTTATGGAATTTTTAGAAAATAAACAGCTTCTGATTCGCAGTTGTGAAGCCTATGACGGGCTTGGGCAAGGGTGGTTTCGGATTGCTGTTAAAGATAGACATAGTAATGAATTATTGATTTCATATGTAAAGGAGTTCGCCCATGCACACAATTTACTTAGTTCGCCACGGCCAGACGGAATGGAATAGCAGTGGTTTTTATCAGGGATTTACGAATGTTCAACTCAATCAGACGGGCATTATTCAAGCTGAAGCGGTGGCTAAGGAATTAACATTCGTACATTTTGACTCCATAATTTCCAGTGATTTAGATAGAGCCCGCATCACGGCGGAAAAAATTCTGGGAGACCGTCAAATCCCGTTTAAAACGGATGAACGACTTCGCGAAATTAATTTCGGCGATTGGGAAGGTCTTACCTATGATCAGATTGAAGCCAAATGGCCACAGTCTATCTACACTATGTATCGTCGTCCCGATGAAGTTAAAATCTCCAACGGCGAATCTTTCCAGGATGTTCAAGAACGTGCTTGGCAAGCCGTAACAGACGAAATGAGTACAATCGGGGAAGATAAAACTATCTTAGTTGTGGCTCATGGCGGCACCAACCGCACTTTAATCTGCCAAATGCTAAGCTTACCGCTTCATTTTGCCTGGAATTTCAGCCAAGGTAATACGGCCATCAGCCGTGTGGAATTCTACGGTCTTACAGAAGATGATCATAATACTTTGAGTCTTTTGAACTACACGAAACATTTGGAAACAATTCAGTTATAATAGTTCGGATTATATTATGAGATTACGTTTAGATAAATTTTTAGCCAATAAAGCTTTGGGCAGCCGTAAAGAAGTCCATGCACTCATAAAGCAGGGACTTGTTACGGTAGATGGCAACGTGGCTAAGAAAAAAGATATGCCCATTGATATTCCGGAACAAACGATTGCGGTAAATGGTGAAATCATTGACAGCCGTCAGATTTATTATGTAAAGTTTAATAAACCGGCCGGTTATGTATGTGCCATGGAGGATGCTCGTCATCCCACGGTTATGGATATTTTGCCGCCCGAGTTTCGCACTATGGGCGTAGGCCCGGTGGGACGCCTCGATAAAGACACGGAAGGCCTTTTATTGCTGTCCAATGACGGCGCCTGGGCACACCGAATTATCAACGGCAAAAAACATGTGCCCAAACGATATTATTTTGAATATAGCGGTACCCTTAGCGAAGAAGGCTTAGAACGCATTCGCACCGGTATCGTCCTAGGTGACGGTACAGAATGCAAACCGGCTGAAATCATCGTACCCGATACGGTGCCAGCCCAATCAACTGATGTGTCTGGCAATTCAGCTGATACAGGTGATGATGCCGTTTTATTCAAAAGTGCCGAAATTATAATCGAAGAAGGTAAATATCATCAGGTTAAACGCATGATAGGGGCGGCCGGCGGTGAAATCACCTATTTAAAGCGCCTCACCGTGGGACATCTTGATTTATCAGACATCCCGAACCCCGGTGATTTTATGTATCTTGAAGCGTCAGACTACGAAAAACTATAGTCAAAACGCTCATTTTGTGGTATCATGAAATGAAAAAATTTATAGCAAGGGAGTCTTATCATGAACGGCTTATTACGCCTACAGGATTATTTGACTGCGCACCAGTATGATGGCATACTCTTGCTTAGCCAGACCAATCTGAGATATTTTGCCGGTTTTACAGGGACTACAGCCATAGGCTTTGTAACACCGACTACAGCATTTATAGTCACTGACAGTCGCTATACGGAACAAGCAGAGCACCAATGTGAAGGGTATGAAGTTATCCAATACAGCGGTTCTAATTGGGAAACTATAGCGGATATTGTCAAAACTCATAATATTACCTTATCTGTCTGTGCGTTCGAAGGCAATTATGTGCCGGTTGATACGTATGTGACATTTTCCGATATTTTGGTAGGCAGTAAGTTTAAATCCGTTGATTTAACACCTTTACGGGCTGTTAAACGGCCGGATGAACTTACGCTTATGAAAGAAGCGGCCCGCATTGCCGATGAAGCCTTTGCCGCTTTATTGCCGCAATTAAAACCGGGCATGACGGAACGGGAAGCACGCGTCATTTTAGAAATTGAAATGTTAAAACGCGGCTCCGAAGAACCGTCTTTCGATACCATTGTGGCCTCCGGGCATCGCTCCAGCATGCCGCACGGGGTGGCGTCTGATAAAGTCATTGAAACAGGGGATTTTGTTACCTTCGACTTTGGCGCGGTATACCAAGGGTATCATTCGGATATGACCCGCACCATTGTGATGGGGGACGCATCCGATTTGCAACGCAAACTCTATAAAGTTGTGCTTGATGCGCAGCTGAAAGGGCTCGCCGCTGTAAAAGCGGGTACTACAGGTAAGGTTGTAGACGTCGCTTGCCGCGACAGTATTGCGGCCGACGGTTACGGCGATTATTTCAATCACGGCACCGGTCACGGTGTGGGGCTTGATATTCACGAAGAACCGGTGGCATCACCGCGTTCCGATACTGTATTAGAGCCTAATATGATAGTTACTGTGGAACCGGGGGTATATCTGCCCGGGGAAATAGGTCTTCGCATTGAAGACAGTGTTATAGTTACTGACGATGGCTATGAGCTACTCACTCATACCTCGAAGGAATTAATAGAAGTAAAAGGTTAAACGGAGGGATTTAAATGATTTCTAGTAATGATTTTCGTCCGGGCGTAACAATTGAGCTCGATGGCAACGTGTGGCAGGTTGTAGACTTCCAACACGTAAAACCGGGTAAAGGTGCTGCATTCGTACGTTGTAAATTAAAGAATTTGCAGACCGGTTCCGTAGTTGAACGTACTTTCAACGCCGGTGAAAAAGTGCCTAAAGCACATGTTGATCGTCGTCGTATGCAATACTTATACGAAGCTGACGGCGCTTATACGTTCATGGACAACGAAACGTATGACCAAGTTGAATTAAATCTTGAACAATTGGGCGAAGCTAAAAACTTCTTGCTTGAAAACATGGAAGTTAGCATCGTATTTTTCCAAGGCATCGTAATCGGTATCGATTTACCGGTAGCTGTAGAACTTCGCGTTGTTGAAACTGACCCTGGTATCCGTGGCGATACCGCAACAGGTGGTAACAAACCGGCTACATTGGAAACCGGCTATGTTGTTAAAGTGCCATTGTTTATCGAAGTGGGCGATGTTCTTCGCGTCGATACACGCACCGGCCAATACATTGAACGTGCGTAATATCAATTAATTTTAAAAGCATTTGTCTTTAACGTACGTTGTTCAAGGCAAATGCTTTTTATGCTATTAAAGAAAGGCAGGGTACTATGAGTGATAAGAATGCATTCTTTGAAGGAGTGACTAAAATAAGCGATAATGTGTATGGCACTATTGCTTCCTTGAAAGCGTTGGAAGTGAAAGGTGTCGCTTCTATGAGTACCACTGCAGGCGATGATTTTGCCAATTTAATCGGCATGAAAAGCCAATGGGAAGGCGTTAGTTTACAACGAACATCGGATAACAGTATTACCATCGACTTATATCTGGTTGCTCGTTACGGCTATCGTATTCCCGATATGGCTTTGCGCGTTCAGGAACATGTAAAAACCGGCATCGAAACATTGACCGGCACACATGTAGAGGGTGTTAATATCTTTATTCAGGATATTGCCTTTGAAAATACAGGCGTTAAGTACATTTAATCGGGAAAGGAGCGATACCAAGTGGACGTAAAATCAAATAATCCGCAATTACAGGTAGATGTGTCCGATGAAGTTCTATTGCAGATAGCTCATCATGCATTAACCTTAATTCCGGGCTATCATTCACTAAACAGTAATTTTTACACCGGTATGGTTGACGGCATTGCGCGCAATTTTGGTCAAAAACGCTTGCCCGGCATTAATGTAAAACATCGCAAAGAAGGCCTTGAGATTAATATATATATTAATGTCCTTTACGGCTATCCCTTGATGACAATGGCTGCCCAAATTCGCCAACAAATTAACAAAGATTTAAAAGAATCCTTAAATCTGGATTCGGTTCGAATCGATGTGCATTTTGAAAATATAATCGATCCTAATCAAGTAACAGAGGAGTTAAATAATGAAGCAAAATCGTAATCGCCGCCAAGCACGGCTGTATGCTTTCCAATCTTTATATGCCAAGGAATTTCATAAACCTGAAGATTCCGTAATTATGCCGGAAGAAGAATCCGGCAGTACCGGTGCTATGGATATTGCCTATGCAGAAGCGATTATTAACGGTGTAACGGCTAATCAGGCTATGTTAGATAATCTGTTACAGGCACACTCGCCAAAACGCAAAATAGGGCAATTAGGCGCGGTTGAGCGAAATGTATTGCGCTTAGCAGCTTGGGAACTGACCGTTTCCACGGAAGCCATCGATCCTCGCATTATTATTAATGAAGCCGTACAATTGGCTAAAGATTTCGGTTCCGATAAAGGCTATAAATTTGTAAATGCCGTATTGGATGCCATTGCCAAAGAAAAAGGGTCTCAAAAATCAGCACCTGCATCGGGAGCGGCTGAATTGGCCGAAGCAAAAACCGCCGAAGCAAAAACCGGCGACGCTAAAGCCGCCCTCAACGGTTCCGACCTTAAGGCCTAAACGAGGCATATCATGAAAGTTTATTTAGGATTAGATACAAGTTGTTATACTACCTCCTGTGCGTTGGTCAATGAATCGGGTGAATTGATTGGCCAAGCCAGAAAACTATTAGATGTAAAACCGGGCGAGCGTGGTCTGCAACAATCGCAAATGGTGTTTCAGCATACCCGTGCCTTACCCGATTTAATTGAACAATTGCCGTCAGGTGTCCAACTAGCGGGCATTGGAGTCAGTGCGTTTCCGCGCCGTGAAAAGGATTCCTATATGCCTGCTTTTTTGGTGGGCCGAGGCATGGCCAAAAGCTTGGGGCATTTGAATGACATTCCCGTCTATGAGTTTTCACACCAGGAAAACCATATTCTGGCGGCGTTACGCGTGTTAAACTGTGTGCCGGACGAACCGTTTTACGCACTCCATGTATCGGGCGGCACAACGGAACTCTTATATTGCGAGCCCGCCAAAGATACCTTTTTCACGGCCCAATTAATTAGCGGCGCCTTAGATTTACATGGCGGTCAATTTGTGGACCGCATCGGCGTAGCCCTTGACTTACCGTTTCCGGCGGGTCCCCATATGGAGCGAATCGCCCAAACATTATGCGACGATCCTAAAGCATTAAAAAAGACGGTCAATCGATTAGAGTCAGAGTCAAATAGTGATTTTAAAATGCTACCTGTATCGGTAAAAAACGGCGCCATCAGCTTTGGCGGCCCTTGCAGCGAAGCCATGCGCCGTATTGAACGAGTTAAAGCAGCTGATAAACTTACCGATACTTACAAGGCGCAGACAGCGTTAACGGTATTCCACTGCATGACCCGCTCACTGCAAAAAATGCTGACTTTTCATTGGGAACAGCGTCCGGCCGGTACTTTAATTGCCGTCGGGGGCGTCATGGCTAACAGTTATTTGCGCCAAGCACTCCTTGATTTTGGTCAATCCCACAAAGTTAAGGTCCTCTTTGCACCGCCCGAATACAGTTCCGATAATGCCACCGGCGTGGCTTACGGGGCTGCTTTACTGGACGCTGAAAATAAATAGAAACTAATATAGTATTAAAGCTTTTTTAATAATAAATAGCATTAAAGCTTTTTACAATAGAGAATAAAAGGTTCACAGGAGGAATTATATGGATGTTTTCTCCATTACCAAATTAAACAATTTAATAAAGCGGGTGTTGGAGCGGGAATATGTGCTGAAGAATTGCTATGTAGCCGGTACGATTGCCAATTTAAAACGCCACAGCACCGGTCATTACTATTTTTCACTAAAAGACGATGATGCCTCCGTTGATGTAGCCCTTTGGGCGGGAACGGCGCAGAAAAAAGGCCTCGTCGGTCAATTGGAAAACGGCCTCTTTGTAACCATGCGGGCTACTATTAATTTCTATGAAAAAACCGGCCGTTTAAGTCTTATCTGTAATGATATGGAAATCGGCCAGAAGAGCCCGTATCAGCTTGCCTTCGAGGCGTTGAAGAAAGAATTGACGGCTCTCGGCTATTTTGACGAAAGCCATAAACAGCCATTGCCGGTTATGCCTGCTACAATTGGCCTCGTTACATCCGAGTCAGGTGCCGTGCTCCATGATATTTTGCATGTAGCTCGGCAACGTAATCCGTTCGTACAGTTTAAACTCTTTGCCGTACCGGTACAAGGCGATAAAGCCGGTCCCATTATCGCTAAAGGGATTGAACGAGCTGATGCGGATACCGAGGTAGAACTCGTTATTGTAGGCCGCGGCGGGGGCTCCATGGAGGATTTATGGTGCTTCAACGACAGAGCCGTAGTAGAGGCTGTGTATAATTGCAAGACGCCTATTGTATCAGCTGTAGGTCACGAAACGGACTATACCCTTTGTGACTTTGCCGCCGACGTACGTGGTGCCACGCCCAGTCATGCAGCAGAACTTACAGTCTATCCTGTAAGTTATCTCTTAGAGCAGTTGGAAGCGAAAGAAACATACTTGCATCAATACATGAGACAAACAATTGAAACGAAGAAGCAAGAGTTACAGGCTATTTTTAATCGCAAATTAGGCATTCCCGCGTTAACCTTAATCCATCAAGAAAGTTCCAAGCTCAGTGAATTGCAACATCGTTTAAGCGGTGCCGTGCAACAGACTGTCGGCAAAAAGCAAAACGATTTGCTGCTCTTGGGTCAGCAATTGGAATTATTAAATCCACTGCATTTACTTTTGAAAGGGTATACCAAAATCGAACATGAGGGAATCCCGATTCATTCCGTCACTGCCGTAAATGTAGGGGACAGCGTGAATATTACGATGAATGACGGCTCATTATCGGCCAAGGTAGAGGAGATTATAACAAATGGCTAACACACTTAAGAATTATGAAAAAAAATATGCAGCCTTGGAAGAAATTGTACGCACCTTGGATGCTAATGAATTATCCGTTAACGACTTATTAACCCAATATAAAAAAGGCCTTACACTTGTGAAAGAGTGCTCCGATATGCTGCAAAGCGTGGAAGGGGAAGTACGTCAAATTATTGAAGAAGTCCGTATCGGCAGTGAAGGTCAGAAATAATTTTTCTGAAATATGCAAAATATTTGCTTATTTACTCAATAATCTATGTATAAAATCTATAAAATGATGTATAATAACTATATTCAAACGAGTCAGTAAGACTGACTTTACAGGCCGTTCAGAGGCAGGAGGATATATGTTAAAAGAGTATTTAAAGGCGAGCAAAACATGGGTGGAAGATTATCTCAAAGAAGTGTTAAACTCGCCCAATACAGAATATGAGAAACTTTATGAATCCATGCGCTACAGTTTACTCATGGGCGGTAAACGGATTCGACCGATTTTAACGAAAGCGGTTATGGAGTCCTTCGGTGTTTCACCGGAACCGTATAAGGACATTGTGTGTGCCATTGAATTGATTCACACCTATTCCTTAATTCATGACGATTTACCGGCCATGGACAACGATGATTACCGCCGCGGTAATCTGACGAATCATAAAGTGTATGGCGACGGACTCGCCGTTTTGGCAGGCGACGGCTTATTAACATATGCCTTTCAATTAATCTGTCAAAATAAAGCAGCCACACCGGAGCAGCATCTTAAATGCGTCCTGGCGTTAGCGAAAGCAGCAGGTCCGGAAGGCATGGTAGGAGGACAGGCGTTCGATTTATTATCGGAAGGCCGTCACATTCCATTAACGGAACTGCAAGTCCTCCATCGCGGCAAAACAGGGGCCTTATTCTTGGCAGCTATCGAAATCGGTCTGATTCTCAGCCACGCTTCAGCGGATGTGCACAAAGCGTATATGACCTATGGCGATCAACTGGGCTTACTGTTTCAAATTACCGATGATATTCTCGATGTAACGGGCACCATTGAGGATTTAGGGAAAATGCCCGGTAGTGATGAAAAACAAGATAAATCCACCTATGTATCCGAATTAGGTGAAGACGGGGCGAGAGCCAAAGCGGATGAAACCGCAACGGCTGCTAAAAGTGCCTTGGCTTCGGTACCAAACGATACAACCATCTTGGAAGCATTAGTAGACTATCTTGTACATAGGACGAACTGATATGCAATTTTTAAATGAATTATTTGATAATTACATTGCACTGAGTGCCTTTCTGGGGTGGTTTTCAGCGCAAGCTTTAAAATTTGTCATCGTGTTACTGCAGTATAGACGCTTCCAATGGGAACGCCTTATCGGATCCGGCGGATTTCCCAGTTCTCATTCGTCGCTCGTAGTCGCTTTATCAACGGCTACCGCGTATATTCATGGCGTAACTTCCGACTTATCGGTAATTTGTATTACCTTTTCACTTATCGTTATGTACGATGCGTCCGGCGTACGCCGGGAAGCAGGGCGACAAGCACAAATTTTGAACCAATTAATGGAGCATTTCAAGAAGCGTAATATTCCGGTCTATTTGGATGACGGTCATGTGCTCAAAGAGCTCTTGGGCCATACGCCTTTTGAAGTATTCGGCGGTGCCTTTTTAGGCTATGCCGTGGCCTCCATTATTTACTATAACTTTCTATAACCAAGAAGCTTACAGGGGCAATCTAAAAGCTTCCCGAGTTGAAACTAAGGAGTTTTATGAGTACGAAAGAACGGTTAGACGTCTTATTGGTGAATCGCGGTCTTTTTGAAAGTCGTGAAAAAGCCAAAACAGCCATCATGGCCGGCCAAATTTTTATGGGCACCGTCTGTGTCGACAAAGCGGGTACCAAGGTGCCGATTGATGCGGATTTAAGCGTTAAAGGCAATACGTTACCTTATGTTAGTCGCGGCGGGTTAAAACTGGAAAAAGCGTTACAATTATATCCCATCGATTTAACTGATGCGGTTATGGTTGATATTGGCGCTTCTACGGGTGGTTTTACCGACTGTGCTCTTCAAAATGGGGCCGCCAAGGTCTTTGCCATTGACGTGGGCTATAACCAACTGGCTTGGTCACTACGGCAAGATAAACGCGTCATCAACATGGAAAAGCAAAATATACGAACCGTTACGCCGGAACAACTAGGGGAACTGGTTGATTTCATTTCCATTGATGTAGCGTTTATTTCACTGGATAAAGTACTGCCGGTAGCCGTAACGCTCCTTAAGGACACGGGCTCTTTAGTAGCTCTTATTAAACCACAATTTGAAGCGGGTCGTGAAAAAGTGGGCAAGGGCGGTATTGTCCGTGACCCGGCTACGCATGCCGAAGTGCTGACACGCATTTTAAATGTAGCCGAAGAAGTGGGCTTACATCTTCATGGCGTAACCTATTCACCCATCAAGGGGACTGAAGGTAATATAGAATTTTTGGGATATTTTAAAAAGACGACGGACGGTGCCTTACCGATTACGCCTGAATTGGTTGAATCAGTGGTAGCCGCCGCGCACGAACTGTAGGTGATGATATGCGAGTAGGATTTATTCCTAACATGGGGAAAGAGAATATTATTCCTATTTTGCAAGAGGCGAAGAGCCTTTGTGAAAAAAACGGCTTGGACGTATGGCTACCGGCCGATTTGGAGGAGTTTAACTTACCGGAACTATTAGGTGTTCCGACTAAGCAAGTATTGCCTAGACCTGAATTTTTTAAGCATCTTGATATGGCCTTCAGTTTCGGCGGTGACGGTACCTTAATTCACTTAGCCCGTCAAATTTATGAATATGATGTTCCCATTTGCGGTATCAATTTAGGGGAATTAGGCTTCTTAAATCAAATCGAATTAGCTGATATGGAAGACCGCATCAAGAAAATCGCCAACGGTGATTTTCGCGTGGAAAATCGTATCCATTTGGCTGCGGAAATCCGCACACCTCATGGCGTAAAAAAATTAACGCCGGTCATTAATGAAGTAGTTATTACTCATGAAAAGCCGGGGCGTATGGCACGTATTAATTTAGCCATCAACGAAGGGTATACGCAGATGTATCCTGCCGACGGTTTAATCGTAGCTTGTTCTACAGGATCCACGGGCTATAACTTATCGGCCGGCGGTCCGATTATGGCACCGGACAACCATTCTATTATTGTTACACCGATTGCGCCGCATCTACTGCAAAGTGTATCCTTGGTGTTAAAAGAAAGTGCCCGTATCGATTTAACGATGCCGAAACGTCAGGAGAAACTCCATATTTGTATCGACGGTACTTTCGATTATCAGTTTAGTAATGAAGACAGCCTTCACATTGAAGCCAGCGCGCTTTACAGTCGCTATGTACGCTTCTATGACGTAAAATTCTTTGCTACCTTATTCCGCAAATTATCGGCACGAAGAGATGAGCTTTTATGATCAACTATAATCATGTTGTACAGTTCCAACACATTTTTTGGGATGAGCAACTTAAAAGTGCCAAAACAATCGTAGATGCTACGGCCGGTAATGGCCATGATTTGCTGTATCTGGCCCAACATTGTTTGCCCGGCAGCACCCTGTGGGGCATCGATAAACAGACAAAGGCCATCGAAGCTTCCTCTAAGCGCCTGCATACCGAATGTGCCCGCACAGATATAACGTATCACTTGGTATATGGTACGCATGAAGATATCTTAGCAACAGCCAATCCGGCAGCAGCCCAGAACGATGGGCCTACGACGAATACTAAATATAATACCGCTATTACTAATATTGACTTACTTATTTTTAATTTAGGGTATTTACCGGGTAGTGATCATACCATGATGACAAAACCCGATTCAACTATACAAGCCATCAAGGGAGGCTTAGATTTATTAAGTCCTAAAGGGCTCATCACTATCGTCACCTATCCGGGTACACCGGAAGGTGAGCGGGAAGACGAAGCAGTATGTGAGTTTATAAGTACTTTGCCGCAAAAGTCATATGATGTAGCCACTTGGAAATTACTAAACCAAGCAAACAAACCTCCCATTTTATATATTATTAAAGGACGGTGACCTATGAAACGTTACAGATATAATAAAATCAAAGAAATCGTACAATCTCGCTCTATTGAAACGCAGGAGGAATTGGCAGCCGCTTTAGCCGCGGAAGGTATTGAAGTTACGCAAGCTACGGTATCCCGCGATATTAAAGAATTAATGCTCATTAAAATTCCTACCGGTGACGGTCATTATCGTTACGCTTTATCGCCGGAAGAGAATGTACTCCTTATCGGTAATCGCATTAGTCGCCTGTTCCAAGAATCCATTACGCGCGTAGATTTCACCATGAATCAGATTGTATTGCATACCTTACCGGGTTCCGCTC
The DNA here is from genome assembly GCF_015058545.1 of Veillonella sp. Classification (GTDB taxonomy): domain Bacteria; phylum Bacillota; class Negativicutes; order Veillonellales; family Veillonellaceae; genus Veillonella_A. Next base: position 5,491 of record NZ_SVCB01000097.1, on the reverse strand, counting down.
AATCTGTGGCATTTGCCATTGACCACGCTAAATGGGCTGAGTTAATCGGCACCTTGGCCGGTGATGATACGATTTTATTAATTGCACGCTCCGTGGAAGATGTACAGCCGATTTTAAAACGTATTTCCGATCTTATGAAAGATTAATATGTAACTATTAAGCCTATGCGCCCTTATGCGTATAGGCTTAGTGATTATTAGCGGCATCATTTATGTTTGCCTCGTATAATTACTATTTATATTTTCTCCGGATACTTATTATTTATATTTATCTCGTATAATTATTATTTACGTGTTATTACCTGTAAAGGGATTAAGGACTTGTAATCTATGCTCACACAAATGGGAATTCGTAATTTTGCCTTAATTGAACAGATGAATTTACAATTTTCGGACGGCATTACCATCTTTACCGGTGAAACCGGTGCCGGTAAATCTATCCTTATGGATGCTTTCAGTATTCTGTTGGGCGAGCGGGCCAGCAGTGATTTTATCCGCCACGGCAAGGATGCCTTTGTCATTGAAGGTGTCTTCGATGTAACTGACGATACGGAACTGTTAGATCTTTTAACATCTAAAAATATTCTCGTGGAAGAAAATCAGCTCATTTTATCGCGATCGTTTAACCGTCAAGGAAAATCTACTATTTTGGCTAATGACCAGGCGCTCCCACTTAAAGCACTGCGCGAAATCGGCCTTTATTTAGCGGATATTCACGGCCAATATAGCAATCAGCTCTTGTTGAATCCTGATGTGCATCACAAATATTTAGATGAATACACCAAGGAAGGGCAAAATGCCTTTGACGCTTATGTAAAAGCCTACAAGAGCTACAAAACAGCAAAATCACAACTAGACGGCCTGGAAGCCATGGCTGCGGAACGAGCCAGAGAACTGGATATGCTTCGTTTTCAAATTGATGAAATTGAAGAAGCGCAACTGAAACCGGGGGAAGACGAAGCCTTAGCGGCGGAACTTAAGCGATTAGACAGCTTTGAACATCTGGATAAAGTATTAGGCGCTTGTTACAATGCCTTCTACAGTGATCGCCATGCCATCTTGGAAGCGGTCAACAGCATTAAATCGGAAGTACAGGATTTGGTTCGTTATGACGAAGACCTCAAAGACTTATCCGAATTAGTCAATTCCGCCTATTTTCAATTGGAAGAAGCGGCGCAAGGGCTTGATCGCTATCGTGATTCCATTTCCTATGATGAAGAACGCTACGCCTATTGTCAGGAACGGGATTCCTTAATTTACGGTTTAAAACGCAAATACGGGGAAACCATTGAGGCGGTTTTAGAATTTGAAAACAAAGCGCAAGCCCGATTGGAAGAATTAGAAGCCCAGAGCTATGCTAAAGAAGATTTAGAAAAAGCCGTCCAACAAGCCGAAGCCGATGCCAGAACTAAATTAGCTGCCCTTACTGCGATTCGTGATACAAACAGTGCCATAATTGCCGACCAATTACAAAAGCAGTTAAAAGACTTAGGGATGAGTAAAGCCAAACTTCAGTTTGTCATTGAAAAAAGCGACGAACTATTACCGTTAGGGGCTAAACGCATTGAACTATTATTCAATGCCAATGCAGGGGAGGACCTATTGCCGCTCCACAAAGTGGCCTCCGGCGGTGAAATCTCTCGTATTGCTTTGGCCTTTAAAACGGTATTTAATACCAAAACATTCAAGACTTTGGTATTCGATGAAATCGACGTTGGCATTAGCGGCGATATTGCCTTGCAGGTAGCGGCTAAAATCCAACAACTCAGCAACAGCACTCAAGTATTTTGTATAACTCATTTGCCACAAACCGCAAGTATTGCCAAGCATCATTACCATCTGTCCAAGCAGGAAGTGGATGGACGCACCGTATCAAGCCTTACCGAGCTTAGCGAAGAAGAACATGTGGAACAAATTGCCCGCATGATGTCAGGTCAAAACTTCTCTCATACGGCTCTTGCTACGGCGAAAGAAATGATCGAACATTTTAAAAATAAGCATTAATAGCTTTACCTCGGTTATAGTTATAACTATGTATACAGAATACGATTTGACGCCATCAGAAAATAAATGTATACTATTGGTAATCACTTTTGAATTTTGAATTAAATATGCGGAGATAGAGGCGCGATGCTTAAGAGTACTTATAAGGAACCGGGCAAGGCTGTGAGATATGAAGAAAGGGAGAATCGCCGAAGCTTGTTTGTGCCGACAAACATAGCTGGTTGTGCATTGAATAAGTGTATGACTGTCATCATTTGATGGAGTGCTAGCTCATTGTTCTGACTATCATAGTTTTGTTATATTCATATGATAAAGCGCATAGTCGTTCAGGTAACCATACCAAGATCAGTGGCAGCTATCCGCTGGTCTTTTTTTTGGGAGGAATGAACATGATTACAGTAATGGTATGTGGTGCGACCGGTAAAATGGGTCGCGAAGTCGTAAAAGCTGTTCATAATGATCCGGACTTACAGTTTATCGGCGGTATCGACCCTAAACAGGCCGGAGAAGATGCCGGTACAGCTGCCGGTATCGAATCATTGGGGCTGCCTTTATACGAAAGCTTAACAGCCGCCTTAAGCGCTAAAAAGCCGGATGTTATCGTTGATTTTACCAGTCCCGCCATTATTTTTGAAAACGCTAAAACTGTTTTAGGCGCCGGCGTTCACATGGTAATCGGAACTACCGGTCTTACCGCTGAACAACGTGATGAATTAGCGGCCATCGGTAAAGCCAATAATGCCAATTGCTTAGTGGCACCTAACTTTTCACTGGGCGCTGTTATGATGATGAAAACAGCAGCCGATTTGGCACCCTATTTTCCGAATGTAGAAATTATTGAATTGCATCACAATCACAAATATGATGCTCCGTCGGGAACGGCCGTATTAACAGCCAAACTTATTAATGAAGCTAAGCAGGCAACCGGTGCGGTAGGGGCTGAAGATTTAACTCGTGAAAGTTTACCCGGTGCTCGCGGTGCCAAGGTGGATGACGTAACGATTCACAGCGTTCGCTTACCAGGTTATGTGGCTCATCAGGAAGTTTTATTTGGGGGTTATGATGAAACACTGACAATTCGCCACGATTCACTCAGCCGTTTATCCTTCATGCCGGGCGTTGTTTTAGCTTGTAAGAAGATTGCTGAAAAACCGGGCCTTACTTACGGTTTGGAACATTACTTATAAATGTAAAGATAGAGTATGATTAGGGGATTTAAAAGCCCTTCGCCATACTATTGCTACAATATTTATTTTTATTAAATTGGGAGAGATACACATGAGAAAACCAAATGTTGCTATTTTAGGTGCTACCGGCGCGGTAGGGCAAGAATTTATCAAATTAATCGAAGAACGCCAATTTCCGTTTGAAAATCTTAAATTATTGGCATCCGCTCGTTCCGCCGGCACGGAATTAACAGTATGCGGTAAAACTTATGTGGTAGAAGAAGCTACCGCCGATTCTTTTGAAAACGTTGATATTGCTTTATTTGCAGGTGGCTCCATATCCAAAACTTTGGCACCGGAAGCGGTGAAACGCGGTGCTATTGTTATCGATAACTCCAGCACTTTCCGAATGGATCCGAACGTACCACTCGTAGTCCCCGAAGTAAATCCTGAAGATATCGATACTCATCAAGGAATTATCGCCAATCCGAACTGCTCTACCATTATTATGGCTTTAGGGCTTAAACCGCTCCACGATTTATCGCCGATTAAACGTGTTGTCGTAAGTACATACCAGGCCGTATCCGGAGCCGGTAAGGAAGGCATTGACGAATTGGATAACCAGGTAAGTTCCCACATTCAAGGGAAACTGATGGAAGCCCATATCTTACCTAGTGCTTCCGCGCCTAAACATTATCCGATCGCTTTTAATGTAATTCCGCAAATTGATGTTTTCTTGGACAACGATTATACTAAAGAAGAAATGAAAATGGTCAATGAAACGCAGAAGATTTTGCATGATGATTCCATCCAAGTCGTTCCGACCACAGTTCGTATTCCGGTATATCGTTCCCATTCCGAATCTGTTTTGGTAGAAACCGAAGCGCCTGTAAGTGTTGCTGATTTTAAAGCTGCCTGTGAAAAATTCCCGGGCCTTGTGGTTAATGACAATCCACAAGAACAAGCGTATCCTATGCCGCTTTACACATCCGGTAAGGATGATTGTGAAATCGGCCGTATTCGCAAAGATTTATACAACGATAAAGGCATGAATTTCTGGATTGCCGGCGATCAAATCCGCAAAGGGGCTGCCTTAAATGCCTTGCAGATTGCCGAGTATTTGGTGGAACACCAATCATTTTAAAGAATAGTTTTAGAGGAGGTTATTATGAAAACCTTAGGTCGCGTATTAACAGCTATGATTACACCGTTTAACGCGGATGGTTCAGTAGATTTTGAAGGAGCGCTCACATTAGCCAAGCATTTACTAAACAATGGATCTGATGGTCTTATTGTGTGTGGCACTACGGGAGAAAGTCCCACAATTGATAACGAGGACAAACTTAAGCTATTTGAATTAATCGCGCGCGAGTGTGGTCATTTAGGTTCCATCGTGGCCAATACCGGTTCCAATAATACCCAACGTACAATAGAATTAACCAAGGCGGCTTCTAAAACAGGCGTAAATGCCGTAATGGGGGTAGTACCTTATTACAATAAACCAAATCAACGCGGCTTATTTGAACATTTCAAAGCTATGGCCGAAGCTACTGATTTACCGGTCATCGTATACAATGTTCCGGGCCGTACAGGCGGCAAAATTATGCCGGCTACTATTGCTAAATTGCGTGAAGCTTGCCCAAATATTGTCGCTGTTAAAGAAGCGAGCGGTGATATTAATGTAGCAGCCGAAATTTATCATTTATTACCGGAAGATTTCATGATTTACAGTGGTGATGATGGGTTAACTTTACCGATGCTAGCTGTAGGCGGTTGCGGCGTTATTTCTGTAGCGGCTCATGTAGTGGGCAAGGAAATGAATGAAATGATTCAGGCCTATGAAGCAGGGGATGTGACTAAAGCCAAACAAATCAATAAAGACTTATTCCCTGTATTTAAAGCCATGTTTGTAACAACTAATCCGATTCCTGTAAAATACGCAGTTCGTCAATTAGGTTTACCGGCCGGTCCGTTCCACTTGCCGTTATGTGAACCGTCAGACGAAGAAGCAGCCGTAATTGATGCTGCTATTAAACCATATATTAAATAAGCCAGCGCTGCATTACAACAACAAAAATAAAGAAGAAATTTATAAAAATAAAAAACGAACACTTGTTTCTTAAGCCAAAATTCGGGCAGACAAACAAGTGTTCGTTTTATTTTATTTAATTGAAAATATAAAGGCTCTTTGTCAAATTTTGGGGCGCTAAAGAGTCTATGCACTTTGAGGAAGGACATGAGACATAACTGTTGCGTGTCCTTTTCTTGCATTGATGAATAAAATCCGGTTACGGAAGTAGTGGAAGTTCCGTATCCCAAAAG
>NZ_SVCB01000006.1 GCF_015058545.1 Veillonella sp. | reverse complement strand
TATCGATTCCGGGCGTACCGGGTAGTGACTGGATTACCAAACAAGCGGCTGAGGTTACCTTCTTAGCCACAACAACACCGGTATTGGCGTATGCCGGTTTGTCCTTGGGCAAGGATTTAGGCGCTTTTAAACAATTGTCGTGGCGTATTGTTCCGGTTGCCTTAGCCGTTGCGGCAGGAACCTTCGTTTGTGCCGCTTTAGTAGCACAAGTAGTTTTACATTGGGAGGGCGTAATTTAACATGAGTGGATTAACTAAAACAGAAGTAAAAGAACGAGTCTGTGCAGCCATTGAGAAGGCGATGCCAAGATTAATGGAAATTGCCGAAACGATTATGGCAGCCCCTGAATTGGGCTATAAAGAAAATAAAACAACGGCCTTTGTACAGCAGTTGTTTACAGAGTTGAATATTCCATTTACGACCGGCCATGCTTTGACCGGGGTGAAGGGCCGTTTAAAAGGTAAAAGCGATGCTTATCGCGTTGCCATGATTGGTGAATTGGATGCCATCATTTGCCCTAAACATCCGCGTGCCGATGAAGTGACCGGTGCGGCTCATTGTTGCGGCCATAATGTGCAGATTGCCAATATGTTGGCCGTGGCCATCGGTTTGCAGGCGGAAGGTGTTTTGCCGGAATTAAATGGTGAAGTAGTTATCTTTGCTGTTCCGGCTGAAGAATATGTGGAAATCGACTACCGCAATAAATTGCGTGAAGAAGGCAAAATTAAATATTTAGGCGGCAAGCAGCAGCTTATCTATGAAGGTGCTTTTGACGATATTGACATGGCTATGCAAATGCATGTGGAAACAGCGCACACCGAAGGCGGTGAAATGGGCTTGGGCGCTACATCGAATGGCTTTATCGGTAAGTTGATCAATTATCACGGTAAAGCGGCTCATGCAGCCGGTGCCCCTCATGAAGGTGTCAATGCATTGCAAGCAGCTATGATGGGGGTTATGGGGGTCAATGCCATTCGTGATACCTTCAAAGAAAGCGACTATGTGCGGTTCCACCCGATTATTAACAGCGGCGGCAGCTTAGTTAATGTAGTGCCTGACTTTGTAGCTATGGAAAGCTATGTGCGGGCGGCCAATGTAGATGCCATGATAGCGGCTAATAAACGCGTTAATCGCGCTCTGAAGGCCGGTGCCGATGCAGTGGGTGCAACTTGCGAAATCAACGATTTACCGGGCTATTTGCCGATGCGTAATGATGCCATTATGAATGAGTTTTTAAAAGAAAACTCCATTCCATTATTTGGCGAGGCTAATGTAATTCAAGGCGAACACATGGCCGGTAGTACGGATATGGGTGATGTAGCGCATATTATACCGGTTATTCATCCGTGGGTTGGCTGTATTGAAGGCGTTCTTCACGGTGCCAATTACAAGATTTCCATTCCTGAAGTAGCCTATACCAAAACTGCGCAAGCTTTGGCCATGACCATTGTTGACTTGTTATATGGCGACGGTGAAGGGGCTAAGAAAGTGCAGGATAATTACAAACCTGTATTCACTAAGGAAGAGTACATTAAATTAATGGACAGCATTAGTGAAGGTGAAAAATAATTATTAATAGTTAAAACGAGCGAGAGCGACGAACTGTTAAGTCCGTCGCTCTCTTTGTCCATTACGAGGCAAGCTCTTCGATAATGTGGGATTTTTTTAGGATTGCCAATTAGCTGGCTTTAACTTCCGGTGTCAACTCAGAAGTACAATGCGGACAACGCGTTGCTTCTTCGTCTATGTCCTGTTTACAGAACGGGCAAGTACGCATTGGTTTAACCGGTGCTTCTTTTTTAGGATATAGATTGTTAATCTGTTTGATTACTAAGTAAATCGCAAATGCTACGATGAGGAATTGAACTACCGCATTCAAGAAGCTACCGTAAGCGATAACCGGAATACCGGCTGCTTTAGCTTCCGCCAAAGTAGCTGCCTGTTGGCCGTTCAAGCTGATGAAGAAATCGGAGAAATCGATACCGCCTAAAAGTAAACCGATTGGCGGCATGATGATGTCGCTAACTAAGGAAGATACAATCTTACCGAAAGCAGCGCCGATAACAACACCGACAGCCAAGTCAATTACATTGCCGCGCAATGCAAAATCTTTAAAACCTCTTAAAAAATCGTTCATGGATATACGCCCCTGTCTAAAAAACATTACACAGCCACTTTGGCTGTTTACTTATAGTTGTCGGTCATTATGATTTATGATAGTTTAATACCGACTTATTATTGCAAATTCAGTATAGCATAGAACGAGAACAGTGTATATATAAAATATCGATTTTTTTAAAACTAATTATAGAACTTCGATATTTGGGTGAAATGTACTATTAATTAAGTAAGTGTAAAGAAAATTTGTGCCAAGAAACATATAAATTTAGGCTAATATAAACTGGTCTGCCGGAAATAAGGACGAAAAAGAGCTCTGAATCAGTAATGACTCAAAGCTCTTTTTTATTAATTTTGAATTTTGCCGGTAATACGGCCCACGATGTATGTCAGAACTGCAATGACAATCATAACCGGGAATGTGGTGCCCAGAGGTGTTTCATAGGTCATCACATTTCTGTATAAGATAAAACCGACAAGCCAAAGAATCAGGTTTGGAAGGTAAAATTTACGCCCAGATGCATCCTGCTTAAGGAGAAAGTATTGGGTAAAGAGAATCGCAATCATGGGCGTGAAAACCGAACCAATGAGAAATAGGAAGTTTTCGTACTCCGTCATGGGTACAAAAATCGCTAATATAATACCGAGTACGGTTAAAGCGATAGCCGTTGTTTTTTCAGATAAATTTTGGAAAATGCTGACTAAGCTGACGCCGGCGGAAAACGCATCGAGATAAGTCGTCGTAACGGTGGCAAAGATAATAATTAATAATGGCCAGAGACCGAGACCTGTTTTTAACATAACGGCGGCAATATCGGTTTCGCCGGCATAAATAGCGGAACCGAGACCGATAACATACATCCAAATGCTGACGATGGTATACGTTAAGGTACTCACTACGGTAGCCGCTACGGGGCGTTTGGCCGTGCGAGTATAGTCAGATACGAGTGGTAACCAGGATAAAGGCATGGCCGCGGATAATTCAACGGCAGCACCGAAGGAGAGACCTTGGTATTCCGTTAACTGTAAGGCGCCGGCTACGGCTGAAGTAGAATCAAAAATAATGAAACTGAGCCAGATAGTGAGGCAGAATAATAAGCCTACGGCTACTAAATTTAGGCGGGTAAGATTGCTGTACCCGAGGACGAGCCAAAGAATGATGAGCCCGCCGATGATTAAGGACCAAACGGTGGTGCCCCAAGGCAAAATGGCATTGGTAGCAGCGGCACCGGTAATAATCATAACGGTGGTCCAGCCGATTAATTGTAATACGTTGGCCAAGGCAAAACCGGATGCGCCTTGACGGCCAAAGCCGATGCGTACTGTTTCCATGGCACTGCGACGCGTATTGGCGCCGATGAGACCGGCTAAGAAGAAGAGTAAGCCGCCGATGATATGGCCCAATAAAATGGCCGTAACCCCTTGCTCAAAACCGAGCGGCGCGAATAAAGTGCCTGTAAAAATTTCGGCAATGGATAAGGCGGCACCAAACCACAAAAGACCGTGAGATAATAATTTTGTTTCAGAAGTAGTTGTACTCATAGAATACCCTTTCCGGCATCAGGGTATCATAGGCGGCCAACCGGCAGTCGGCGCGTTCAGCAATGCTGAGACGTCAACAGGGGCTTAGGCGCGGACTATAGATAGGCCTACTGATGCTGTTTTAATTGCGCTAAGGCTCCGGTGCTGCGTAATGTATAGAGCAAAATCCCTGCCAATAGGGAGCCACCTATGGTAGAAATCAAAAAAGGAACCACATAGGTATAAAACGCAATTTGGCCGGCCGATTTACCCAAAACGATAATGGCCAATGGGTAGGCGGAGAGACCGCCAAGAATGCCGGTACCAAATACTTCGGCTAAGAGCGTTAAGAGTAGATTGCCCGTACGATTATAGACAATGCCGGCCAAGAGGGCACCCCACATACTGCCCGGAAAGGCGAGTACACTGCCGAGCCCTGTTACAAGACGTAAAGTGCTGGCGCAAAAGGCTACGCCCACTCCGTAATAGCGACCTAATAATACGGCGCAAAGAATGTTAATCATATGTTGTACGGGGGCACATTTACTGATGCCAACGGGAAAAGAAAAGGTGCTGCCTACTACGGCTACGGCCACTAAAATACCGGCCATGGTTACTTTTTTTACATTACTGGTAGATTCGTTCATTACAAACTCCTGTAGCGGTCGAGACTTATTGGTCTCCTCTCACGCCGGAACACGGCTTCCCTTCGCTGTAATGACAACTGTCGGGCGCTCCCCCGCCAGTCGGTCTGTTTTGACAGACAGCATAAAAAAACAGAGGCACCGATACGGTACCTCCGTGAGAAAGTCGCTATAACATCTTCCTACGACGGCATTATCCGTACAGGTATAAGGGTCGAAGTTTGATGACTTCCTCTCAGCCTACGTTCATAAGCTCCCCTGAATTTTCTAACGTGATTATAGCACAGCCGGCGACGGTGTGCAACTTTTATGAAGTGCAATTATGAAGGGTTGGTTTGAAAAAACACTGAGAATAGTTTATAATGAAGCGATTATAATACATGAAAAATTTTTACGTACAGAGTTTATAAATCGGTTTATACGCATAAAGAAATTAAGTAGGTTTTGGTCATAAAGTAAATAAGGGCGTTTATAAGCCGTAAATTAAACAGATTTGAGAAAAGGAGCGGTATGGCGATATGAGCACAGAGATTGTAAAAATTGGGGCAAACGATGTGAAAATATTGCGCGAATTAGCGGTGCGAACATTTTCAGAAACATTTAGTGAAGAATATACGGATGAAGAATTTGCTGAGTACTTTAACACATCCTTGTCGGAAGCAACATTGCAGCAGGAGTTAACCGATTCGGAGTCGCAACATTTTTTTGCGGTGGTCGACGGCAAGCCGGTCGGTTTTTTGAAAGTTAATGTAGGCCGTGCGCAAACTGAGCAGGAATTGCCGAATGGTTTTGAAGTACAGCGTATTTACGTTTTGGCTGATTACCAAGGACTCGGCCTTGGCAAACTTCTCTTTGAAAAGGCGCTGCAATTAGCAACCCAAACGGACTGTGATTATGTTTGGCTTGGTGTGTGGGAATACAATTACAAAGCACAGAAGTTTTATGCGAAGTTCGGCTTTGAAAAATTCGGTGAGCATACCTTTGTGGTAGGTGATTCGAACGATACGGATTGGCTGTTACGTCGCTCGGTGGCAAGTATCCGTGAAGAATTGAACAAATAGAGTTTTTATAAAACTTAAATTATTTAAGTTTGACGAATGATTAAGTGATATTTAAATTTAATATACAATATGGCAATACCTCTGAATCCATAGGACTCAGGGGTATTTTTATAAGGGTTAGGCTTTATGTGTAAAAATTTTATGCATAAGGTTATTGTCTATTAGCTAGAGATTAGGCTTTTAACGGTTTTTTCAAAATAGCCAATAACAAAGCGGTCACAACGGAACCAACCAAGATAGCCAATAAGTACATGAGCGGATTGCCGATAGTCGGTACTACGAAGATACCGCCATGTGGGGCACGCAAGGTGCATTCAAAAGCCATGGATAACGCACCGGCTACAGCGGCACCCACGATACAGGATGGAATTACGCGAACCGGATCGGCTGCGGCGAATGGAATAGCCCCTTCGGTGATGAAGGAGAAGCCCATAACATAGTTGGTAATACCGGATTTTCGTTCAGCCGGAGTGAAGCGATTAGGGAAGAACGTAGTGCAAAGGGCGATAGCCAATGGAGGCACCATACCGCCGGCCATAACGGCTGCCATAACACCGTATTCGCCGGTAGCCAAGAGACCTGTGCCGATTACATAAGCTGCTTTATTTACCGGACCACCCATATCAACAGCCATCATGCCGGCAAAGATGATACCGATAACAATACGGCTGCTTGTGTCCATGCTCTTCAAGGCATTCATCAAGCCTTCGTTGAGAGCACCAACCGGTGGGTTAATAATAAAGGTAATGATGATACCCATGAAGAGTACGCCCAATACCGGATAGAGTAAAACCGGTTTGATACCTTCCAAGGATTGAGGTAAGCCGGAGAAAACTCGTTTTAATAAGAGCATGAGATAACCGGCCACAAAACCTGCCAAGAGGGCGCCGAGGAAACCGGAACCGCCGGCGTTAGCAAGGTAGCCGCCAACGAAACCAACGGCAAGACCCGGACGGTCGGCAATACTCATGCCGATAAAACCGGCTAATACCGGTAACATAAAGCTAAAGGAAGCACCGCCGATTTTCATAAAGAAAGCGGCCAGTTCCGTACCGGAACCGAATTTACTTGGATCGGCCGGATTGAAATCGTCAAAGAGGAAGGCGAGGGCGATTAAGATACCGCCGCCGATAACGAATGGCAACATATGGGATACGCCGTTCATCAAATGTTTGTAAATCTGACGACCAAAGCTGTCTTGGGCCGTAATGGCGTTTTTGTCGGCTTTTTCTTCGCCCGCTTCAAAGATGGCAGCTTTGCCGGACGTGGCTTCTTCCAATAATTCTTTGGCTTTATTGATGCCGTCCGCTACTTTTACCTGAATGAGCGGTTTGCCGTTAAAACGAGCCATAGGAACGCTCTTGTCGGCAGCGACGATAATACATTCCGCATTTTTAATGTCTTCGGCCGTGATGGCGTCTTTTACGCCGGCCGCCCCGTTTTGTTCAACTTTAATGGAGATGCCCATGTCGGCGGCTGTGCGGGTTAAGGCTTCAGCGGCCATGGCAGTATGAGCGATGCCGGTAGGACAAGCGGTGACTGCCAGTACGCGATAGGAGCCATCAGCGGTTTTGGTTGTGTTAGTTGCCGGAGCCGGTGTAGCCGGTTGCTTTGCTGCAGCTTGGGCAGCCGTTGGAGCGGCCGTGCCCGCCGTAGTAACGTTTTGTTCAACAATAGCTAACGCTTCCGTTTCGGTCATTTTCGGTTTGAATTGGTCCGCTTCTTTTACATCAATTAAAGCGAGGAACCCTTCCACGGTTTGCGCTTTGATGAGCGCTTCTTTAAATTCGGGATCCATGATGAGGGTGGCTAAATTAGCCAATACCTGTACATGGGTGTCAGCCTGACCTTCCGGGGCAGCAATCATAAAGAAGAGTCGGGTTGGTTCGCCGTCGAGGCTTTCGAAGTCCATGCCTTCAGGCACCGTCATAGCGGACAGGCCCGGTGCTTTTACGCCGATACTTTTAGCATGTGGGGTAGCAAGACCCATGCCGAGACCGGTGGAGCCGGATTCTTCACGAATTAATACATCTTTGATGTACTGTTCTTTGTTTTTTAAATTACCGCTTGCATCCATCAATTCGGCCAGTTGGCGAATGGCGATATCTTTGTTGGTCGGATGGGCATGCAATTGAATTGATTGCTTCTGTAGTAAATCCGTAATTTTCATGATATTACTCCTTCTCCAATAATGCTTCTACTTGTTCACGATTTGCGAGCCACTCTTCAAAGGCGGACGCTGAACCGGCGGCGACGCCCATAGCCAGGGCTTTGTCATATTGACCGTCCGATTCGATATAGCCGGCCAAGAAACCGGCCACCATGGAATCACCGGAACCTACGGAATTGACGAGTTTGCCTTTCGGTACGGGACTGGTTCGTACCTCGCCGTTAGCATCAACTAATACGGCACCGTCGCCGGCTCTTGATACGAGGACGTTCTGGGCACCTTTGGCCTGTAATTGGCGGGCGGCTTCGATGATGTCTGTTTCCGTTGTAAATTTTGTATGGAATACACTTTCTAATTCGTGATGATTCGGCTTAATTAAAAACGGTTTTAAATCGAGTACATTCATGAGTAAATCTTGGGTCGCATCGACGATGATGCGAATATTGCGACCGCTGAGTCGCTCCATAATGTCACGATAGGTTGTTTCCGGAAGTCCTTTGGGGATGCTGCCGGAGAGCACTAAGGTGTCACCGCTTTGCAAAGCATCAAGTTGTTTGTAGAGCTTAGCCATGGCGTCTTCGGTGATGACAGGGCCTTGGGCATTGATTTCCGTTTCACCATTGCTCTTTAATTTCACATTGATGCGGGAATAGCCTTTTTCAAGTCGGACAAAAGCTTCTTCACAACCTTCTTCACGCAGTTGGCGCACAATTTCGTCACCCGTAAAACCGGCAATGAAGCCTAAAGCGGTGTTCTCGTGGCCTAAATGGCGTAACATGATGGATACATTAATCCCTTTACCGCCGGCTACGATGAAATCTTCATAGGTGCGGTTAACGCCGTTCGGTTCAAAGCCGTTAACGCGCATGACATAGTCGAGGGACGGATTAAAAGTAACCGTGTAAATCATGGCTCTACCTCCTTAATTTCAGTATAGTTATGATAAGCACCTTTTACTTTGGTTGTAATAATCGTTGCACTTTCCAATGGGGCAAACGTAACCGACGATATTTTGTCAAATTTTGACGAATCGCAAAGCACGTAAGCACGATGGCATTTATGAATTGCTTTGGCTTTGATAGCCGCTTCGGCCGGATCCGGCGTGCTGAAACCGCCTTTAATGCTGACGCCGTTGGTACCGAAGAAGCCTTTGGTAAAATTAAAAACATCTAATTGTTGTAAAGCGGTGTCCCCAATGATGGCCCCGGTAACCGCTTTTACCTGACCCCCAAGGAGAATGACACGGCGATAACGGGCGGCCAGTGCTGCCGCATGAGATGTGCCGTTGGTGACGAAGGTTACATTCTTCGCATTGACGAAAGGTAACATCATTTCCGTCGTTGTGCCCGCATCGATAAAGACGAAGTCGTGCTCTTCAATGAGTGCTGCCGCCGCTTGGGCAATGGCTGTTTTTTCATCAGTAAACAAATTGGCTTTCGTTGACATATCGGGTTCGGTGGTGAAATAGTCCACATCGCAACTCACAGCGCCGCCGTGCACCTTTTGCAGTAAGCCCTTCTGATGCAGTTCGGTTAAATCGCGGCGAATCGTGGCCGCTGAGGAATCAAGGTCTTGCACCAATTCCTGTACGGTAACGGCCCGTTTAGTCCGCAACCGTTCGAGAATTAAGGATTGCCGTTCTTCTGATAACATGGGAATCTCCTCTGTGTAACATCGCATATATTTATTAACTATATTAGTATTTTGCTTAATTATGGTTTATCTTAACTATAATATAATCATAATCGCTCATTTAGTCAATGATAAATGACGCTTTTTGAACAAAAGTAATCAATAGTGCTAAAAATGATGATTGAATGCCTTTTGGGTATATTAAAAATGCAATTTATAAAATTATTGTAGGTCGATTATAAACCATACTAAAATGGTTCGAGTTGACAATAAGCCCTTGGCGTGATTAAATTAAATCAAAATCAATTTGTTAACCGCGTGTTGATAAATAGGGTAATAATAGAGGAAGGGATGTTATTATGGCACAACTCGAATCAAAGAGTAAGGGCTTATTTGTATTGGGAACGGGAACAGATATCGGCAAGACATTCATTACCGGTCTTTTGGTAAAAACATTGCGAGACGGTCAATATAAGGCCGGTTATTATAAAGCGGCGGTCAGTGGGGCGCCGTCAATTGCAGCCAGTGATGCGGGTTATGTAAAAAAAGTGGCCGGCATTGATGTACCGGATGAAGATTTATTGTCATATTTATATGATCATGCCGTATCGCCTCATTTGGCAGCTCAATGGGAAGGTCATCCCCTTGAAAAAACCGTAGTAGAAGCGGCTTTTGCAAAAGCGAAAGAAAACTTCGAATACGTCACCATGGAAGGTAGCGGTGGCATCATGTGTCCGTTGCGATATGACGAAACGGCGCATATTTTCTTGGAAGATGTCATCAAGTGGTTTAATTTACCGACTTTGTTGGTAGCCCATGCCGGGTTGGGTACGATTAATGCGACTGTCTTGACCATCGAATACTTACGGGCTCGCAACATTCCGGTTAAAGGGGTTATTTTGAACTTCTATACGGATAGTCCCATGGAACGGGATAATAAGCTGATGATTGAAGAATTGACGGGCGTGCCGGTCATTGCTTGTGTACCGGAAGGAGCTAAAGACTTAGGCGTTTCCGCCGATACGTTAGCCGCCTTATATGACGAAGTGTAAGCAATATTTTTTTCAAGCAGCAACATGTAAGGGTTATATATAAGTTTTTACATAGTAAGTTAGGTTACGTATTAGTTAAGTTAGGCGCGTATCAGGGTGCGAATACAGTTAACATACGTAATGATTAGGTATAGGTATTTAGAGGTAAAAGGAGTTCAACATGAGTTCACAGGTGTGGGTTGAAAGAGATTTAGCACATATTTGGCATCCTTGTTCACAAATGAAGGATTATGAAACATTGCCGCCCATTGTCATCGACCATGGCAAAGGTTCGTATTTATATGACGTAGACGGCAAAGAATATATCGATATCATCAGTTCTTGGTGGTGTAATTTATTGGGGCACTGCAATCCGAAAATCAATGCGTCCATCAAAAAACAGTTGGATACATTGGAACATGTTATTTTTGCCAATTTGAGTCATAAACCGGCCATTACCTTGGCTGAAGAATTGACCAAGGTGTTGCCGAAGGGCCTTAATAAATTGCATTTTAACGATAATGGCTCCGGTGCCGTTGAATGTGCCCTTAAAGTGGCCTTCCAGTATCAGTATCAAACAGGTCATCCGGAACGTCAGAAATTTATGTGTCTCACGGAAAGTTATCATGGGGAAACCATGGGCGCTTTAGCCGTTGGCAGCATGGATTTGTTTGCTAAAATGTATCAGCCGATGCTGATGGAAACCATCCATACGGAAGCGCCGGATTGCTATCGCTGTCCATATAACAAGACCCGTGAAACTTGCGGTTGCGAATGTTTCGAGCATATGGAAGAAAACTTCGCCAAACATAGTCATGAATTGGCGGCCGTTATTGTGGAACCGATTGTACAGGGCTGTGCGGGCATGCGCATGTATCCGCCATTGTATTTGAAAAAATTACGTGCTCTTTGCGATGAATACGGTGTCCTGCTCATTGCCGATGAAATTGCTACCGGCTTCGGCCGTACGGGCAAAATGTTTGCCTGTGACCATGCGGGTATTACCCCGGATATCATGACCATATCCAAAGCATTGACGGCCGGCTATATGCCGATGTCCATCATGGCTGTTACCGATGCGATTTATGATGCCTTCTATGCCGATTATTTCGAGTACAAAGCGTTCATGCACAGTCATACCTATGCAGGTAACCCATTGGGCTGTTCAGCCGCTTTAGCAACACTGGATATTTTGCAAAACGACGGCGTCTTAGCGGCGGCACAAGATAAAGCCGTCTTCTTGCACAATGCTTTGGAAGATGCATTGGGTAAACATCCGAATGTGGGTGAAATTCGTCACATCGGCCTCATCAATGCTATTGAACTCGTTAAAGATCCGGCCACGAAAGAACCGTTGCCAAGTAAAGCCCGTACAGGCTATCAGATTTATAAAAAAGCCTTGGACCACGGTTTATTGCTCCGTCCGTTGGGTGATGTGCTCTACTTCAATCCGCCACTTAATACGGATAATAAGACATTGACTGATGCCATCGATCGTACGGTGGAATCCTTCAATGACGTGTTGGGCAAATAATTTAATAATTGCCGGTTTTCTAATGGAATGAAAGCTTAGCCTGGATTCGGTTGACTTAAGAATATAGCCTAGGGCGTATTTTTTGAGTTTATGTATTTATGAGATTAAATCTCATAATAATATGCAACCGAATCTAGGCTATTATTCGTAATTGGTATTTGTCATGGGAACAAAATAAGAGTACTCTATATATAGAAAATATTAGAATTGATATAAATTATCAATAGGAGGGCTTTTATGAGCAATGTGCGAGTAACGAATATACACGAAGAAGAACTGGAATGGCGCTCTGAACAAGAGGCGTGGAATAGTCGTTCCGAATTTTTCGTGGAATTACATGACAAACAAGAACGTGCTGCGCAGGTTACGAATTTTATAGATTTTTTGAAAAAACATGAATTATTACCGGCTCCGGGCGGTCGTACTCTCGATGTAGGCTGCGGTGTAGGCGATTATTCGTTGGGCCTTGCCAAGTTGGGCTATCAGGCTACGGGTATCGACTTGTCCAACGGTATGATTGCGGGCGCTCGTAAAATAGCGGAAAAAGAAGATCTTGATTTGGACCTTTACGTAGGTCCGTGGAGTGAAGAAACCCGTGCGGAATTAGGCTGGGATAAACAGTTCGACTTGAGTTACAGCTTTTTCTGTCCCGTTATGTTTGACATGAACAATATTGAAGCATTGGCCAAGACAAGCCGCAATGCCTGCTTGTTCGTGGGTTTTGCCGGTCGTCAGGATACTATCGTTGATGCTTTATATGAACACTTTTACGGTCAAAAAGATGACTTCAAATGGCAGGCTAATGTAGATGATGTGATTGCTACGGTTAAAAAAGTCGGCCAAGACGTGAACGTGGAATATGTAAACGTGCCGGAAACGGAATTTTTCACGGAAGAAGAAGCACTTCGCTATTTCACCATGCGCCTTCATTCGGAAGAATGGGGTACGGAAGAAGCTATGCGTGCTGAAATTTTGTCGTTATTGGCGCCGTATCGCACGGAAGACAGCCGCATTCGCAATACATCGGAAGATAAGGTTGCGTGGGTTTCCTGGCGCGTTAAATAGCCTTAATTTACAAATTAAATAAATAATGCCACAGTAGCCGAAGTAATGATTGAACCGACCCCTTAAAGTTAGACCTAAAAATCTAATTTTAAGGAGGTCGGTTTTTTCATGTCAAAATATAGTTTTAAATTTAAGCTAAAAGTTGTTACAGCAAATTTAAAAGGAGAAGGCGGTGGCAAAAATCTAACAAAAAAATATGGAGTCAAATCATATTCTCAGGTCAAAAGAT
>NZ_SVCB01000096.1 GCF_015058545.1 Veillonella sp. | reverse complement strand
TCGTCGGTTTTGCCACCTGGGGCAGCCACACATCGCCGCCGCCTTTCATGGTAGGCATTGCGGAAGTGAGCGTCGATACGGAAACGGGTCAGGTAACACCGCTTGATTATTATGCCGTAGTAGATTGCGGCACGGTGGTGAATCCGAAGCTTGCCAAAGTGCAGGCGGAAGGCGGTATCGTGCAAGGCATCGGTATGGCTTTGACGGAAGAAATTAACTATTCGAGCACGGGCCGTTTAGAAACTAATAATCTGATGCGTTATAAGATTCCGACGCGCCTCGATATGGGAACGCTCCATGTAGATTTTGTAGAATCGCATGAGCCGACCGGGGCTTTCGGTGTGAAATCTATCGGCGAAGTAGTCATTAACACATCCTGTCCGGCCATTCAAGGGGCCATCTTAAATGCTTGCGGAGCAGAATTAACTACATTACCTATGATTTCAGAAAAGGTATTTCAGGCCTTGATGGCGAAACAATAAAAGGTAGGTATTTAATTTCGAGCCAAATGTGCTCGTACTGAGGAGGAACGGCCATGATGATTCAAGCTAAACATTGGAATTCGTTGATTGAACCGGGGATTACAGCCATTGTAGGGGCTGGCGGTAAGACAACTGTATTGTCTAAATTGGTAGAATATGCAGGTTTAATAGGACAACCGACATTAGTTACGACGACTACCAAACTGTATGAATCTCAGGTAGCTTTGTGGAATCCCTATTACGGGACTGATTTTAATGATGCGGAAGACGCATGTCACAAAGCTATGCAGCGGGGACGGTGTGCAGCTTGGTTCAGCGGTGTGGACGGCACCAAAGTAACCTCATTGAAGCCCCAGGCTATTGATGCGATGTACATGGTACATCCAAACTGGCAAATTTTGGTTGAAGCGGACGGTGCTAAAGAAAAATGGGTGAAAGCACCAAAAACGACGGAACCGATTATTCCATCCAAAACGACGACTACCATCGGGGTAGTCAATTTACAAATGCTCGGCACCGAACTTACGGAGGAACATGTTCATAATTTAGGTGCGGTAGCGCAGATTATGGAACGTGCCGAAGGGGCCGTAGTAACGCCATCCATGTTGGCGCGGTTGGTACTGCATCCGCAAGGTTTGTTCCAGTACAGCCAAGGTAAGCGAATTTTATTCTGTACCGGCTATGATACGGTGCAACATCGCATTATCGATTCCTTCCTTGACGCCTTAGCGGACAGCAAATTCTCCATGATTGTTTTGGCCGACGGTTATAAAGCCAGCTGTGAAATTGCCCGTGTTATTCAGTGGCAATAATTAGGAATACACAATGGAAATTGATGTAGTTATTTTGGCGGCGGGGCTCAGCCGCCGCATGGGGACCTCCAAAGTCTTGTTGCCATGGCGCGGAGGTACTCTCTTAGAGGCCGCCTGTCAGGTATACAGCGGCTTGGGAGGCAAACAAATCGTAGTTATAGGGGGAGAACGGGCAGAGGAAGCGGCACGCATAGCAAATGCATGTGGCTTTACTGCTGTTTATAACGAAGAACCGGAAGCGGGACAAAGCCGTTCCTTGGCTGTGGGAATCGCCGCCTTGGCCGATTCTGCAAGACCGGTGCTTTGTGCCGTGGCGGATCAACCGCTCATGACGAAAGAGGCTGTAAGGCAAATGCAAGCCGTTTACAGTCAACTTGACTCAAACGATAAGCCCATTCTGTGTCCTTTATACGGACCAAATAAAGAAAGGGGTAATCCGGTTATTTTTTCACCTGATTGGAAAGACGCTTTACAACAGTTAGTGGGGGATGAAGGGGGTCGCCGTCTGATTCGCGGGGCGGCTAAAGAGTATGTGCAATTTATCGAAATTTCAGAACCTATCGGCGTCGATGTAGATACGCCGTTTGAATATGAACAGTTGTATAATAGGCGAGGAAAAATATGAAACCATTAATATTAATGCGCAGTGGCGGCGATATTGCCTCCGGTTGTGTGTATCGCTTACGCCGCGCCGGTTTTCCTGTTGTGATTAATGAATTACCGATTCCTACGATGATTCGTCGCAAGGTGTGTTATGGGGCGGCTGTGCATCGCGGGGAAGTTTTATTGGAACGTTACGTGGCGCGCCATGTAACTTTGGCGGAAGCTAAAGCTATTTTGGAACGCGGCGAAGATATAATACCGGTAGTGACTGAGGACTACCGAACAGTATTGGAGGCCTTGAAGCCGGATATCGTGGTGGATGCCATTTTGGCTAAACGCAATGTAGGCACGCGCAATGACGATGCGCCGCTGGTAATCGGTTGCGGACCGGGCTTCACCGCCGGTGATGATGTAGACGTCGTAGTGGAAACTATGCGCGGTCACACGTTGGGCCGTTGTATTTATGACGGTTCCGCCTTACCGAATACGGGCGTGCCCGGTAATGTAGGCGGTTATACCATTGAGCGAGTTATGCATTCCCCGTGCGACGGCTTGTTTACGGCTCGCCGTCATATCGGTGAAGAAGTGGAAGCCGGTGAAACCATCGGTTTTGTGGATGGCACACCGGTTGTATCGCAGATTGCCGGCATTTTGCGCGGCGTTTTGGCATCCGGTTTGATGGTAACGAAGGGCTTTAAATTGGCCGATGTGGACGCCCGTTGCGAGAAATCTCACTGTTATAGCATTTCCGATAAAGCCTTGGCGGTTGCCGGCGGCGTTATGGAAGCTATACTGGCGTTTTTGTATGAAGAATCTAAAAAGCAGACGGGCCATAAAGTAATGTCGTCCGATATAGATTTACATTAAGGTAGAATTTGAGGTTTTTATGAGTTTATATGATGTAATTGAAAAGCGTTTGTCACAAGATGAAAAATCAATCATGGTGACTGTTTTAAGTGGTGAACGACAAGGAGATAAAGTATTGTATAGTGAAAAAGGCGAAGTGGTATATGGTGATGCGGTAGATGGCATCTGCATCAATCCGGAACA
This sequence comes from Veillonella sp., assembly GCF_015058545.1. Classification (GTDB taxonomy): domain Bacteria; phylum Bacillota; class Negativicutes; order Veillonellales; family Veillonellaceae; genus Veillonella_A. The sequence goes on along the minus strand of NZ_SVCB01000096.1, from coordinate 3,756 downwards.
ACGCCCCGAAGTATTGAATTTGGGAGCTATGAAATGCTTTGTGCAACCGGTTGAAAAAGATCCGGAAGTATTAGTGCTGGGTGCCGGCCATGTGAGCCGCTGTATTGCGGATATGTTATTATTTATCGGCTGCCATGTGACCGTAGCCGATGACCGTCCCGAATATTTACGGCCCGACTTTTTTGATGAACGCGTTCGTCGTCAATGCATTGACTTTAATAATTTGGCAGCGAAATTGCCGCTTAACAATTATAAGGGCATTATCATCGTTACCAGAGCTCATGAATACGACAGTATTTGCCTTCATCAGGTACGTCATTTGGTTGATGCCACCTATATGGGCATGATGGGCAGTCATAAACGGGTATACCATGCCTTTGAAGTATTAAAAGAAGAGGGCTGGACCCAGACAGAATTAGATAAAATTTACGCACCTATCGGCTTGTCTTTGGGGGCACAAACACCGGAAGAAATCGCATTATCTATTGTAAGCGAATATCTGGCAGTAACTCGTGGTCATAAGGGCGGTTTCTTATCGGAAGGAGAAAAGTAAGTATGAAACGAGAATTTGTCCGCTATTTACAGGGACATGAGAAAGATACCTTGGCGATTGCCACAATTTTGCAGACGCACGGGTCTACACCGCGCAAAGCGGGCACCACGATGGTGGTACATCCGGACGGTTCCATTTTCGGAACTATCGGCGGCGGTCGGGCGGAAAACGAAATCCGTTTGAGTGCCTTAGAGGCTCTTAAGTTAAAAGAAGCACATCGTCGAATTATGGTTGATTTGAATGATGATGCCGCTGTTAAAGAAGGCATGGTTTGCGGCGGTAACCTGGACGTTTGGATTGAAACGCAGAATGTATAATCCGCTGTAATTCTTGGTTATCAAATTTACAGCACTCTCAAAATAAGGTAAAATAAAAGAGTACCTGTGCGTCAGCGCAGTGTACTCTTTATTTATTTGTGAACCTCCTGAGGAGTGGTTATATATGATGGCACAGTTGCAAGGTTTAATTGAAACATTCCGCTTCGGTGACTTAGTCGATATTTTATCGGTAGCGGTTTTATTATATTATCTATATAAACAAATTAGAGACACCCGCGCTATGGCGCTGTTAAAAGGTCTTATCGTACTTGGTCTTATTAATGTGGCCAGCCGTTTCTTTGATTTACACGTTATCAGCTGGTTGTTGCAGCAAGGGATGACGGTCTTATTGGTTGCGTTGCCGGTAGTATTTCAGCCGGAATTGCGCCGTGCGTTGGAACGATTGGGCCGTGGACGACTTTTTTCAAAATCACAAGAGGTGAGTGAAGTTGAAATCGATACTTTAGTGAATGAAGTAATGGCGTCGGCGAAAGTCATGTCCCGTGATCGCATCGGTGCGTTAATCGTATTTGAACGTGAAGTGGGGCTCGGCGAAATCATCGATACGGGCATCGAGATTGACGGTAAGGTGTCTAGAGAACTTTTAAATAACATATTTATTCCGAATACACCGCTTCATGACGGTGCCGTTGTTATTCGCGGCAACCGCATTATGGCGGCGGGCTGTTTGTTACCGTTGACGCAGGATCGCTCCTTAAGTACTGAATTGGGGACGCGTCACCGTGCGGCTATAGGCCTCAGTGAACAGGCTGATGCGGTAGTACTCGTTGTGAGTGAAGAAACCGGTAAAATTTCCTATACTTACGGCGGTCATATTTACCGTCATTTACCGGAAGAACAATTGCGCGAATCCTTGCGTGCCTTCATGGAACGTCCTAAGAACGCGTTGTCCTTCTTGAAGAAATGGAGGGCTAAAAAATGATGCGTTTTATTCATAAAATTCAAGGCCATTGGATGGCTAAAATTTTGTCCCTCTTAGGTGCCATTTTATTGTGGTTCTTTGTAATGAAGGAACAAAATCCGATTGTGGATATTAATTACACCGTGCCGGTGCAAATGCAGAATTTGAACTCCCAGTATGTTGTTGAAAATATTCCGTCGGAAGTGCATATCCACTTGCGCGGACCGCGTAATTCCATCTTAGCTATTAATCAAAGCACCCTTAAAGCGTATATGGATATGGGGGATGTGGCACCGGGGCAGCAAAATATTCAGGTGCAGTTTACCCCGCCTTCCGGGGTGAGCCTCGTGAGCATGACGCCGGATTCGGTGAATGTAAACGTGGATGAATATACCTTGCGTGAAGTGCCCGTAGAGGTACAACAGCTCGGTAAAGTTCTGGAAGACGTGGCCATTAAATCCATTAACACGGTGCCGAAAGTGGTAACCGTAAGTGGTGCGAAACAGCAAGTTGATGCGGTAGCCCATGTGGTACTGCGCGTTAAAATGAATGATCGCCGTGCTGATTTTACTGCCTCCGGTATGATGGTGGCTGTTGATACAGCGGGCAAGGCGGTAGACAATGTAACAATTACGCCGCGCCAAGGGCAGGCTCAAATTGACTTGGAGCAGATTCGTTTTGAGAAAAACTTACCGGCCGTGGCCAATTTAACCGGTACCTTGAGCAATGAGTATGCCGTTAAGAGCGTTACCGTAGAGCCGCAACAAGTTCTTGTGAGCGGCAAAGAAGGGGTCATTAAAGACCTCACCGAAATTCGTACCATCGACATTCCGCTTAACGGCCAAGTTGCCAATATTGAAGGGGACTATGATTTAGTATCGAATGAAAACTATACGGCAACTCCGGCGAGAGTGCACGTAATTGTAGAAATCGTCAAAAAATATTTAGGAGACACTAATGCTCAGAATAATTAATTTTCGAGTGGATGTAAAAAATAAAAATCCCCTGGAAGCCTTACTTGTTCATAAATTTCCTGTCTTAAAAGATCAGATTCAAGAGATTCATGTAGTGAGACGAGCCGTAGATGCTCGTAAAAAACCGCATATTACCTTCGTGTATACCTTGTTCGTGGCGGTGCAGAACGAAGCGGCGGTTATGAAAAAGCTTGGCCGTGATAAAAATGTGAGCACCATGGAGCCTATCGAACCGGAGCCGATTGTACATGGCGAGCAGGTTTTAAAAGAGCGCCCGGTGGTGGTCGGCTTTGGTCCGGCCGGTATGTTGGCAGCTTTTTACCTCGCCCGTGAAGGCTATCGCCCCATTGTATTGGAGCGCGGCCAAGACGTCGATCAACGTTCGCAAGATGTGGAAACGTTTTGGCAAACCGGTGAATTCAAAGCGGAATCGAATGTACAATTCGGTGAAGGCGGTGCCGGTACTTTCTCGGATGGTAAATTAACCACCCGCGTTACCCATCCGCGACTCCATGAAATCGCCAAATATTTTGTGCAATTCGGGGCGCCGCAAGAGATTCTTTATAAACATAAGCCTCATGTAGGGACGGACGTACTGCGTGGCATGGTAAAAGCCATGCGCGAGCAGATTATCGCCTGGGGCGGTGACGTTCGCTTCGGTGCGAAACTTACCAAACTTCAACTGGCAGATAATCAGGTGGTAGGCGTTGAAGTGAATGATGAAGAAATAATTCCTACGAGCCTGGTATTGGCCGGTGTGGGTCACAGTGCTCGCGATACGTATGAGATGCTTTATAATACGGGCATTGCCATGGAAAGCAAACCCTTTGCCGTAGGCGTGCGTATCGAGCATCCGCAGTCCATGATCGATATTTCGCAGTACGGCATTGAGCCCGCTGAATTGGGCCTGGGGGCGGCGGAATACTCTGTTGTCTACCATGATAAAGAAACAGGCCGTACGGCGTATAGCTTTTGTATGTGCCCGGGCGG
>NZ_SVCB01000095.1 GCF_015058545.1 Veillonella sp. | reverse complement strand
TTCGTTAATTGTTAGCACCTTTATTGTATCGGATTTTATTCAATATATCTTTTTTTGTGCAAAAAAAAGTAGGCGCCAAGAGGACACGCAACTAGCGTTTCTCTTTAGCGCCCCAAAATAAATTATAGAACCCTTTTTTATATAGAGTAGACCAAACCAAGCGTTTTATGTCATAATACATAGTAAAGGAAATGCCCTGATGATATGGCGTACAGGCATTTAAGAATAAACTGACTAGACTATAAACTGATAAAGGATGGATAGAGTGTATATTATAATTGGTATTGCATGGTTCGTATTAGATCAATTGACAAAGCAATGGGTGCAGGCATCGTTCCTGCTGGGGGAATCCTTACCGGTCATACCTAATGTCTTTCATTTGACATATATTTTAAATAAAGGCGCGGCCTTTGGCATATTGGCAAATCAGCGGCTTTTTTTCTTGGCCATAGTCGTTGTCTTACTCGGTGTCTTATGGTATTTTCGCCGATATATTTTAAATGGCGATGTATTTACAAAATTGGGGACCGCCTTATTGGTTAGTGGTGCTCTGGGCAATGGCTGGGACCGATATCATTTGGGCGCCGTAGTGGATTTCTTTGATTTTCGCATATGGCCCATTTTTAATGTAGCCGATATCGGGATTTGTGTCGGTGTGGTGCTATTGGCGATTCATGTTTGGCGAACACCGCATGAAGGAGGTAAGTAATGAAATCAGATACTTTACATACTATGGATGAATCTTTGCAAGATATGGATGAAGCTTTGGATACGATGGAAGCAGTGGATGGCAATACAGGGATTGATAAGACTCTTACATTAACTGTTCCGGACGATAAAGAAGGGGAACGACTAGATGTATATTTAACATCGATTATGGAAGGGTCTCGCAGTTATGTACAACAATTGATTAAATGCGGGGCTGTTACGGTTAATCAAAAAGCGGCCAAAAGCAATTTAAAGCTTACGGCCGGTTCAAAGATTTTTGTGGCCGTGCCGAAGCCGCAAGCGGTTGAAGTAAAACCGGAAGATATTCCCCTAGATATCCTCTATGAAGAACACGATATTATTATCATCAATAAACCGCGTGGTATGGTAGTGCATCCGGCGGTAGGTAATTATACGGGCACACTGGTAAATGCTTTATTATTCCATTGTAAGGATTTATCGGGAATTAATGGTGAAATTCGCCCGGGCATCGTTCATCGACTCGATAAAGATACATCGGGCGTCATGATGGCGGCGAAGAATGATTTGGCCCACATCGGTTTGGCTGAACAGGTAAAAGCCCATTCGGCAACGCGTACCTATTATGCATTGGTACACGGCAATATTGTGGAAGAACGAGGCACGATTAAGGCGCCTATCGGACGTCATCCGAAAGACAGAATGAAAATGGCTGTTGTTTTTGAAAACAGCAAGGAAGCGATTACGCATTTTACGGTTGTAGAACGATTCGGCAAACACACCTTGGTTCAATGTGTACTGGAAACAGGCCGGACACATCAGATTCGCGTTCATTTTGCCCATATCGGCCATCCGGTGGTCAACGATCCGTTCTACGGCTATCGTAAGATGGAGTTTCCTATTGAAGGGCAAGCCTTACATTCCTTCAGTTTAGCCTTGAAACACCCTATTTCGGGGCAGGATATGTATTTTGAAGCGCCATTACCGGAGGACTTTTTAGCTTGCTTAGACTATGCTAAAACTCATAATGTATAAGGAGTCAGCTATGCAGGAAAAACGAATTCTAATGGATGAACAGGCTATGATGCGGGCCATTCGCCGCATTAGCCATGAAATTTTAGAACGTAATAAAGGTCTGGAAAATGCACTCATTTTAGGCATTGAACGGCGCGGTATTTATTTAGCGGAGCGCTTACAAGCTCAGATTGAAGCTATCGAAGGCGTGCATATTGATGTGGCAACTATCAACGTGGCTATGTACCGTGATGACAGAACGACCAAGGGCAAAGAAGGACCACCGTTCACGTTAGATACGACGGGGAAATTGGTTATTTTGGTAGATGATGTTCTCTATACGGGGCGAACCATTCGTTCCGCCCTTAATGCCTTAATGGAAGTGGGCAGACCGCGGGCTATTCAATTAGCTGTTCTCGTTGATCGAGGACATCGCGAATTACCGATTCGAGCCGATTATGTGGGGAAAAATATTCCTACGTCTCATATGGAAACCGTGCGCGTAAATGTAAAAGAGCAGGACGGCGAAGATAGCGTTACCATTTCGTAAGCCTGAAAATATGATAATAGCCGGAAACTTCGGTTTATAACAAATAAAAGGACATTGCCTTATTTGGGCAATGTCCTTTTGGTATTTATATTTCTTAACGTCGTATGGGGTATTTATATTTCTTAACGTCATAGCAGCAATATAGAGCCATGAAACATTTATTTTTTTATATACCAAGGGGTAAAGTAGAAGTCTTCGCCACCCTGCCGTTTGGCTGGATTTGTCATGCACAGCTTTTGAAGGTCTGTAGCTCGTTGGTCCAGTGAAGCTAATTCAGCGGTGAGGCCGGAGGCCGTATTTATAAAAGGAGCCCACTTCTGGATGAGGGGCACCGTAAATTCTTTACGCTGCAGCCAAGGTCGGGCTTCATCGGTAAAACCAAGGAGCCGTGCATATGGCGGCCCTTCTGTGTGAGCTTCGTTTTGTAATTCTTGGGTAATGCCAAGCACCGTATAAGAAGCCATGCGATCAAGGCGGGCATAGGAATAACGCTTCGATTTTAATTGTTCACGCGCCTTTGACCAAGATGCTTTTTGACTGACCGAAGCCCAAGTTTGGTGGAGACCTTCTTTAAAATCGGCTAATGCCTCTAATTGAGCTGCCTTTTGTTTTCGGCTTTCGTAGAGCACGAGGTCATAGTACCTGGCTAAATCAGAATAAGCGCCCGATTCGACAGCCTCTTTGTATTCGTTGTGTAAATTAGCTGAAATATAGGGGGATAAGATATCGGTCGGAGGCAAAACGGTGGGCGAGTCGAGACTTCTGATTTGGCGACGCAAGGCTGTGCCGGATGGCCAGTTATTTGCGAGCTTGTCACTATGATGTTCGCCTTCCCGCAAAATGGGGATGATGTTCATCGCTAAGCCATATTGTTGAATGGTTTTGGTGTATTCGAGTCCAAGCAAGGCGTTTGGTTGATTGACGATAGCCGCCGCATCCGGACATTCGCCGATAATAGCTTGGCGTAATGCGGTGCCATAAAATTCACCATTTTTCAGCGCTTCACGACAGGCCGTTTGTACGGTACTGCTCAGGCTAAGGCGGGCGATTTTTTGCAATAAAGAGGCATCTTCCGTTTCGGTGCCGAAAGCGAGGGCGCGGGCTCCTAATAGGTGCAATAATCTGACTCCGCCGGCGGCAAACCGTTCGGCATTGGCCGTAGCGTACACCGTAGGAAGTTCGATGACAGCGTGAGCGCCGTTTAATAGAGCCCAGCGAGCCCTGGTGAACTTGTCAAAAAGAGCCGGTTCGCCGCGTTGCACGAAGGAACCGCTCATAACAACAATGCGCAGTGCATCGGGATAGCGTTTTGCCAATTCTTTTAGTTGATGTTCGTGCCCTTTGTGAAAGGGGTTATATTCGGCAATGATTCCGATACAATTCATAATTCTACTCCTTTGAAAATTTACGTGGTATTTATTTCATTATAGCATAGAATGAGAGGGCGTATTTGCCGCTATGAAGAGGCTTTTTTTAGAAAAAACTTAATTTTTTACAATAAAATTACAGTAAATATACATATGAATAAAAATAATAGTGAATATGTCTAAAAAGAGGCGTGCAAGTAATGGCAAAGAATGGTATAATTTAATCGTACGCTTTACTTGTACAGACGTTTTGAATCGAGGGATATTATGAAGAAATGGTTCACTGTTTTTTGCATGGCTTTGCTGATGCTTGCGATTAGCGGCTGTGGCAGTGATAATGCATTGGATTCTTATAGTTTCGGTCATAAAGTAATTAAGAGCGGCAACTCGGAAATTACCGTTGCCTTGCCTTACGATATAGGCGTTCAGCCTAATACGACCAAAAATGCGTTGGGGTATCCTGTAACGACGTATTTAGGGGCCGATAAAAACTTCTTGGTTTCCATTGAAGCCATCTCCCCGAAAGCGGGTCAACCTTTGCCCACAGAAGCTGCTTATGGTGCTGAATCTAAAGCTTTTTATGAAAAAAGCTTCGGCAACAATTTGACATGGTCGGATGAGATGAAAACGGTAGACGGTGTTCAAGCCTTTACCTCGTCGGCTACACTGGTAGCTAACAAAATCCAAATTCGTTTCTTTCAATACACATTTGCCGATAAAGGTGTATTGTGGAATATAACCTATCAGTATCCTGTTGACAGCACAATGGGAGCTCAGATTTCTGACCTTGTGGTAGGAAAAATTCAAATTACTAAGAAAGAGGGATAAGTAATGAATGTTTTAGTAGTAAACTGTGGTAGTTCTTCTTTAAAATACCAACTCATTGACATGGACAATGAAGCGGTATTAGCTAAAGGACAATTTGAAAAGATCGGTGCGGAAGATGCTATCTTCACTCACAAACGTCCGGATGCTGAAAAGTTGGAACGCGTAGAACCAATTTTGGACCACAAACAAGCGCTTAAAATTTTGCTCGACATCTTGATTGATGCAGAATTCGGCGTAATTTCTTCCATGGATGAAATTGATGCAGTTGGTCATCGTGTGGTTCATGGTGCTGAAAAGTTTGCTGACTCCGTGTTGATTACACCGGCCGTTATGGAAGCTTTAGAAGAATGTGCTAAAATTGCACCGCTTCATAACCCACCAAACATCCAAGGTATCGAAGCTTGCGAAGCTATCATGCCAAAAGTACCTCAGGTAGCTGTATTCGATACGGCTTTCCATCAGACTATGCCTGCTGAAGCATTCCTTTACGGTTTGCCATACGAAGCATACACTGAACTCGGTGTTCGTCGTTACGGCTTCCACGGCACCAGCCATAAATACGTGGCTCAGCGCGTAGCTGAATTAATGGGCAAACACATGAGTGACTTGCGCATCATTTCTTGTCACCTTGGCAACGGTTCCAGTGTGGCTGCTATTAAAGCCGGTCGTTCCATCGATACTTCCATGGGCTTCACGCCATTATCCGGTTTGATCATGGGTACTCGTTGCGGCGATATCGACCCTGCTATCGTACCTTTCTTGATGGATAAATGGGATATGACATACCATGAAATCGATGCCATCATGAACAAAAAATCCGGTGTATTCGGTATTTCCGGTGTGTCCAACGACTTCCGCGTAATCGAAGAAGCGGCTGAAGAAGGCAATAAACGTGCTCAGTTGGCACTTGACATGTTCCACTACAAAGTTCGCTCCACAATCGGTGCTTATGCAGCTGTTATGGGCGGCGTAGACGTAATCGTATTCACAGCCGGTATCGGTGAAAACGGTATTGGTAACCGTGACGCTATTTGTAACGGTCTTGAATACCTCGGAACTCGTCTTGATCGTGAACGCAACAACGTACGCGGTAAAGAAACTGAAATCAGTGTAGAAGGTTCCAAAGTTAAAATCTTCGTAGTTCCTACTAACGAAGAAATCATGATTGCTCGTGATACTAAACGTATTACTGCAAGTCTTGTAATGAAAAACTGGTAATATAATAGTCTGATTTACGATTGTAAAATCTAATGATGATATGCTCGCGCAGTACCTTTCGAGGTACTGCGCGTTGTAGTTTACGGCATATTCGGGGGTAAACATAACTGATGAAAATATATTTGGCATCGGCGTCGCCGCGGCGCCGTGATCTATTAGAACAATTGCATATTGAATTTGAAGTTGTAACGAGTACTTATGAAGAACATAATGAACAGGCGGCCAATCCGTATGAATTGGTAGAAGCTCAGGCTTTGGGAGCACTGGTTCCGGAGACCGGGTGCCAACAAGACTATGTGGTTATCGGCTCTGATACGATCGTGGCTCATAAGGGGCATGTGTTGGGAAAACCGGCTAATGAGAAAGAGGCTGCTCAGATGCTGCGAGAATTGTCTGATGATACACACGAAGTAGTGACCGGGGTGGCGCTTTGCTATTACGATGGGGACAAGCAATTAATTAAGCAAGAGGTGTTTCACGTCGTAACAAAGGTTCTGTTTTACTCGCTTAGTGATGCGGAAATAAATGCTTATGTGGCTACCGGTGAACCACTGGATAAAGCCGGTGCTTATGGCATACAGGGGCAGGGTGCTTACTTAGTAGAGCGCATTGAAGGTTCTTATACGAATGTGGTAGGCCTTCCGGTGGAAGTGGTAGCGCGATATTTACGGCGCATGGGGGCGCCGGACTAACAGCGTAAATTAGCTTAGTGATTTAGGTGCGTGCATTAGCTAAGTGGTTTAGGCCAGTGAATTAGGTCAGTGAATTAGGTCAGTGATTTAGGTCGGTGAATTAGGTTAGTGAAGTAGGTTAGTGATTTAGGGGGATATATGATTAAGACATATACAGGTGTTGTCAGAGAATGGCAGCCATGGCAGAAGCCACGTGAAAAATTTTTAACTTTGGGAGCCGCCGGCGTAAGCACGGTTGAGTTATTGGCAATTTTACTCAGAACGGGGCGACAGGGGTCATCCGTATTGGATTTGGCCAAAGAGGTCCTTGATACAGTAAGCCATGGCGCGTACGGACTGAATGATACGACCGTAGATGCTTTGCAAAAGATTAAGGGAATCGGTCGCGATAAGGCGGTTACCGTTTGCGCAGCTATTGAATTGGGGCGTCGTCTCGGTCAGCTGCGAGTGAAGGAACATTTTGAAGATTTCAGTAGTCCGAAAGCAGTGGCATCCTATATTATGGAGCGTTTGCGTTATGAAAAAGAAGAGCATTTCTGTGCCGCCTTTTTAACCTGTAAAAATAAATTGATTGATGTGGAAACCATCTCAATCGGCGGTTTAACAGGTAGTTTGGCGGAACAGCGCACTGTATTTCGTCAAGCCATGCAAGCCAATGCAGCAAGCCTCATTTTAATTCATAATCATCCGTCCGGTGATCCGGAACCAAGTTCTGAAGATATCGGTATTACCAAGCTGTTTATTAAAGCAGGCAAGCTGATGGGGATTCCCGTATTGGATCATGTTGTTATCGGTGATGGCCGCTATACTAGTCTCTGTGAAAAAGGGCTGTTGTAGATTGCTGAAGTCTTTGGTGAAAAAATCTTTTATAGAAAAAATTGTCTAAACGAATTCACGGTAAATGCTATAATAAAAGGGCAGGCTGCGTATAAAAAGAGAACATCCGACAATGAATTTTTGACCGTGATATGTTTATTTGTAGGGCCTGTTTTTACAAAATACAGCAGTATGAATAGGGCGTGATAATTAGAGAACAAGCGCCGTTTTGGTTGATTTATCCTTACTGCCGATAGTATAATATAGGGATGAGTAAAGTAAGGAGACTAAACATATGATTCGTATTTTTTCGTCCTTAGGACGAGATTTAGGCATAGATATTGGAACCGTGAATACCCATGTACATGTGCAGGGGCGCGGGGTCGTATTGTCCGAACCGTCACTGGTGGCTACCGATACGAAACAGGAAGGTATCGTAGCTGTTGGTGCCGATGCGGAACGACTTTTGCTTAGAACCCCCGATATGCTGGATGAACTTCGCCCCTTGCGGGACGGTTTTATTGTAGATTATCGTGTTATGCTCACTATGTTACGCCACTTCATGAGTAAGGCGTCTCGTACGGTAGGGCGTACCCGTGTTATTATGGCCGTGCCTTGCGGTATTACGGATGTGGAAAAAAGGGCCATGACGGACGCTATTATTCAGGCCGGAGCGCGCGAAGCGTACTTGGTGGAAGCGCCGGTGGCGGCTGCCTTAGGGTGTAATTTGCCGGTATTTGAAGCATGCGGCAGTATGGCTGTAGATATTGGCGGTGGTACCACCGATATCGGCGTTATGTCCTTAGGGGGCAAGGTTATTGCTCACTCCGCACGTATCGGCGGCCATGATTTTAATGAAGCTATATTACAATATATTAAAAATACCTATTCCGTAATGGTCGCCGTAGAAACGGTGGAAGGTATTAAAATGGAACTGGGAACGGCGTTGCCGCCGCAGGAAGAATTGGAAGTTTCTTTCATGGGCCGTGATATTGCCAATGGTCTGATGAAACGAATTATTATTCGTAAATCGGAAGTTTACCAGGTTATGCAAGACACATTACAACGGATTGTGGATGAAATTAAATCCGTTGTGGAACAGACACCGCCGGAATTGGCGGCGGATATTATGGAGCGCGGTATGACTTTGACCGGTGCGACGGCACTTATGGAAGGTCTTGGTCAGCGTATCAGTGAAGAGTTGGGAATTCCTGTGCAGGTACCACCGGAACCGGGGTATGCCGTGGCGGTCGGTTTGGGCCAAGCGTCCAAAGAATTTGCACGGATGGATCGTTTTATTATTGCATCGAAAAATCGGAAAGGAAGGGCGTAATGTTTTCATCAGAACGACGGTTAATAGTCGTAGTAGGGTTATGCTGCGTATTTTTAGCGCTCTTAGGCTATGCGTGGAAACAACGAACTGCTATTCCGTATGTAACGGTACCGCTGGAGCGGGTAACAACGCC
>NZ_SVCB01000094.1 GCF_015058545.1 Veillonella sp. | reverse complement strand
AGCCAGTGGTAATAGAGTGGTTGTCAGATTACTCAAAGCCCTCTTTAGAGGGCAACCACTAGAGAAAGACCCTTATAGGGTCAGAGCAAACCACCCGTTCTACGGGTGGTTATGATTGCCCTCATACATCTTTAACTTTGAACAATATTGATTGATTTTGAGCGACATATATTTTATTTGCATAGTCCTATATCCGTCAAAAAGGCCGTACTATTCCCTTTTTCAATCACGGCCGTGTTAAAAGTTAAACCCCGTTGCGATAAATAATCGATTCAATCTGCACAATCTCCCAATTTGAATTCTTTTTAATATATAGAATATATTTTACAATGCAAAAGAGGTATTTTATAAATTTACTTAGAATATATATAATAGTACGTATAAAGTAGTTTATCGATATGGTATTCTACGAATTTCTAACCTGTGTCTACCCGCGGTGGGTCGTAAAAAGCCATAGCGGGACGTAACTGTTGTTTGTTTAAATTTTTTAATATTCTAATATACAGTGTATTACACAAGGAGAACAGCATGGAACAATTTGATGCAATCGTTGTAGGCGGTGGCTTAGCAGGTGCGGCAGCTGCTTATCGAATGGCCAAAGAGGGTGTGAAAGTGCTCTTGGTTGAACGAGGGAGTTATGGGGGCGCGAAGAACATGACGGGTGGTCGTATTTATACGCACTCGTTGGAAGAGTTGATTCCTGATTTTAGAAAAACCGCTCCATTAGAACGGAAAGTAACGAAGGAGCGCATCTCCATTTTGGAAGGCGGCAAAGCGACAACCGTGGAATACGAAGCGGAACCGGCTCAGCCGAAAGACGAATCCTATGTGGTATTGCGCGGCGTTTTTGATAAATGGCTCGTAGAACAGGCTGAAAAAGCGGGAGCCGTAGTAGTTAACCGAATTCAAGTCAGTGAACTCCTCATGGAACACGGCAAAGTAGTAGGCATTCGTTGCGGCAAAGATACTTTGCGTGCCGACGTAGTCGTATTGGCTGACGGCGTTAATTCCTTATTGGCGGAAAGAGCCGGTTTGCGGGCACCGATTACGGCTGCCGAAGTAGCGGTTGGCGCCAAAGAAGTGTACAGCTTCAATAAAGGCGTTTTGGAAGAACGTTTGGGCCTCGACGGCAATGACGGCTTGTCTTGGCTTTTCATGGGCGATATTACGCACGGCCTCATGGGCGGCGGTTTTATCTATACCAATAAAAACAGCTTGTCCATCGGCGTTGTAGTCGGTCTTGAACACATCGGTGAATCGGATGCGACTATCGACGAAATGTTTAACGAATTCATGGCGTATCCGACAGTGGCGCGTTTGTTAAAAGGCGGTAAACTCCTCGAACGTAGCGGTCACATGGTGCCGGAAGCGGGCTATAATATGGTGAGCACTTTGAGCGGTGACGGTTTTGTCATCGTCGGTGATGCGGCCGGTTTCTGTATCAACATGGGCTACACCGTACGCGGCATGGATTTTGCCATTGCGTCCGGTATGTACGCAGCTGATGCGATTATTAAAGCTAAAAAATTAGGCGATTTCTCCGCCGGTGCCATGCGTTATTACGATATCATGATTCAGGACAGCTTCGTAGGTAAAGATTTGAAAACTTACCGTCACTTCCCTGAATTCCTCAATAATCCGCGAATTTTCCAAAAATATCCGGGAATGGTTAACGGCATCATGTCCGATGTATTTACCGTGAACGGCGACGGCGCGAAACCGCTTGTTCCGAAATTGTTGAAACGGGCTACCGGTGTAGGCCTTGTGAACTTGGCAATGGATGCCCTTAAAGGAGGTCGTGCCCTATGACAAACTTAGAAGAAAAATTAGGTGTCAATAAATATTATGTAAACGAAGGTCATCCGCACATTGAGATTATCCATGATTATCCGGATATGAAGGAAAAAATGAAACTCGTCAATGCCTGCCCGGCCGGTTTATATACCTTAAACGACGACGGTACGCTCGCATTTGACTACGCCGGTTGCGTAGAATGCGGAACTTGTCGAGTTTTGTGCGGTAAAACGATTGTAACTAAATGGGAATACCCGGATGACACGAAGGGTATTGAATTTCGTCAAGGCTAATAGGGAGGCTGACTATGGAATTACTCGTATGTATCAAGCAAGTGCCGGATACGTCTGAAATCAAGCTCGATCCGGAAACGAACACTTTAATTCGTACCGGCCTGCCAAGTATTGTGAATCCGTTTGACATGAATGCGCTCGAAGCAGCGCTCGACGTTAAAGATAAATACCCGGGAACCCGCGTTTCCGTGATTACCATGGGACCGCCACAAGCATCGTTGGCGTTAAAAGAATGTATCTCCATGGGCGCCGATGACGCGTACCTCATTACGGACCGCGCTTTTGCCGGTGCCGATACACTCGCTACCAGCTATACTATCGCTTGTGCTATTGCTAAAGTGCAGGAAGACCAGGGCAAACCATTTGACATGATTTTCTGTGGCAAACAGGCTATCGACGGTGATACGGCGCAAGTAGGTCCGCAGATTGCGGAAGAATTGGGCATTCCTCAGGTAACGTACGTGTGCGACATCGAAGTGAACGATAATATCGTTCGTACGAAACGCGAACACGAAGAAGGTTTCGAAGTGTTGGATACGGAAATGCCGATGCTCCTTACGGCCGTAAAGGCACTAAACGAGCCACGTTATCCGACACTTCATAATTCCATTCGCGCTACGCAGTATGAAGTGAAGACGATTACCGTTAAAGACATGACGACGGACCCTAAACGCCTCGGCTTACAGGGTTCGCCAACGCGTGTACGCAAAGTATACAGCCCACCTATGCGCTCCGCCGGCACCATGCTTACCGGTGCGGTTTCGGAATCCGTAGCAACCGTTATGGATGTGTTAAAACAAAAAGAACTTATCTGATAGCTAAGGAGGAATTACGGTGTTTGAAGAATACAAAGGTGTCTATGTCATTGCTGACTGCTTCGACGGTCAGGTGCGCAAAGTCACATATGAATTAATTGGTCAGGCTCGCCTCATAGCGGATCAGTTGCATGAAGATGTTCATACCTTGCTTCTCGGTGCCAACGTCGCATCGGAAGCCCAGAGCCTCGTGGAATACGGCAGTGATTACGTTCACGTATTTGAACATCCTTTATTGGCTCGATACAATACCGACGGTTACACCAAGGTTATTACCGATTTCTTTGCCAAGGATAAACCGAATGTTATCCTCATCGGCGCTACCAATGACGGTCGCGATTTGGCGCCGCGTATTTCCGGTCGTATGAAAAACGGCGTTGTAGCGGACTGTACGATTTTGTCCGTAAGCACATCCGACGGTCTTGTAGAATGGACTCGTCCGGCTTTGGGAGGTAACATTTTGGCGGAAATCATCTGTCCGGAACATCGCCCGCAAATGGGCTCCGTTCGTCCGAACGTGTTCAAAATGCCGGAACGCCAAGAAGGTCGTCAAGGTCATATCAACAAAGTAGATGTTAACCTCAGTGATTCGGACATTCGCAATCGTTTCGTGGAAATGATTAAGGTGGACATGAACGATGTTAACATTGAAGAAGCGGAAATCATCGTGGCCGGCGGTCGCGGTATGGGTTCCCCTGAAAACTTCAAAGTATTGGAAGAATTGGCCGATGCTTTGGGTGGCGTGCTCGGCGTAACCCGTCCGATTGTTGAAAAAGGCTGGTATCCGTTAAGTCGCCAAGTTGGTCAGACCGGTAAGACGGTAGCGCCAAAATTATACTTGGCCTTCGGCATCTCCGGTGCCATTCAGCATACGGCCGGCATTACGGGCTCCGATATGATTGTGGCCATTAATAACGATCCGGAAGCCTCTATTTTCAAAGTGTGCGACTACGGTATCGTAGGCGACGCTATGGAAGTAGCTCGTGAAATGATTGCGCAATGCAAGGCTATAAAAGGATAAAGTGAAAACCCAATTATTTACTTATTAATAAAATTTGTGAAAAAGCTATGGTGTAATGACACTGTGGCTTTTTCTTTTTTATATGATGAATAGTGCAAAAATATAAGATGTGTGAAATTTTAACACGGCGGTATGAAATATAATTTTTAACCACCGTGTTTTGTTTTATGAGAAACACTGATAAAATAATGGCTATATGTCTTGTGGGGGGGCACAAATATGATAGTATTTAGATATAAATGAAGTCGTGATGAATTGATTGGTGTAGGTAATAATCAATTCACTGTTTTCAAAACGTTAGTTAGTGGACGTATTTTGAGAGGAGTATTGGGTATGAAAATCAAGAAAAATGGTCATCGCGTAGTTAAGGCATCCTTGGGGAGTGCAGTTTTATTGAGTTTGTTATTAGGGGGACAGGTTTTTGCGGCGGATCCGATTGTAATTAATTCGGATAATAATACTGTATCAGGTGCAGATAATTCCACTGTTATAGGCAACGAAAATACAGTTACTAACAGTAAGAGTCAAGTTATTATAGGCGATGAAAACAGCGTTAAAGGAAGAAACTCAGGTACTCATACTGGAAATCAGGAGGATAGAACTGATAATGTTTCAGATTTAGTAGTCGGGAAGGGAAATACGATAAGTGGAAATAATCTCTATATGAAGGGATATGAAAGTTTCACCGTAATCGGCAATAATAATGACTCACTAAATCCATCTGCTGGAATTATTATTGGAGATAATCATAGTGTTAAGGATGTTACTGATTCTGTCATTATTGGATCCTTGACTCCTGACGAAAAAAGTGTGACTAAAAATTTGGAAATAATGAATCAGGTTGTGATAGGATATCATACTCAGAGCGGCAACGGTGGTACTGTAATTGGTTATGGTGCCAAGGCTTTAGGTGTATATGGAACCGTTACAGGATATAATTCTGTTAGTGATAAAAGAACATACTGGTCCACAATTTATGGTGTAGATAACAAAGTAAGCGGAGAAAAGTCTGCAAATATATCTAGTGGTGTTGTTGGTACGATGAATAAAATCGATTCATCGAATAACTCAATGGCATTTGGTACTGGAAACTGGATAACAAATGCTGGTGGTGATATGAGTGATGTGATGGAAAAGCGATTCAGTTCATATCGGTTTATGGATATAGTTATGCATGGCAGTGATAATGACGGTTATTCTGATCGGGTGTCTACACTGATGGGGGATTATGCAGAACTTAATGGTGGTTCTGTTTTTGCTTTAGGAAATAGTAATAAATCTGAATATACAAGGCGCTCTTCGTTAATTGGTAGTGGTAATATTATAAATGGGACAAAAGATGCTGCTAGTGACTACAATACTATTGCAGGGTATCAAAATTCCGGAACTAATTTAACTAACGTATCAGTTATGGGGACCGGTAATACTATTAGTGATGTGGCTATGGGTGTAGTAATCGGTGATTATCATGAATTATCCGGCGGTAGTAATAATGTAATTCTTGGTTCTATGGAGACCAAAAATGGGCTTTTAACAAGAATATATACGCCTTTAAAGAATGTTAATACAGGTGAAGCATATTCAGGTATTCCTATTCCGTATACAGTAAAAGTGAAAACACCCGTGAAAGCTCATACAGAAAATATTAGTAATGCTGTTATGCTTGGTTATAATACAGATGTGCAAAATGATGGTGGTGTTGCTTTAGGAAGTAACTCTATTGCATCCGTAGATAAAGGTGTGTATGGATATAACCCGATTACAGGTGGTAACTTTGATAGTGAGGTATCTATTGCGACATTCGTGGGGAAGGATGCACGGCTTGCAGAATTGAATGAAAGTATTCCTGATTTAGAGTCAAGTTATACGACGGCAAAAGCTGATTATGAAAGTAAGGTCGCTGATTATCTTTCCAAGAGTTCTACTTATGCGACTAAAGTTCAATTTTATGGCGCGGCTGAATCTGGATCAGATGAACAAGCATTATATAAACAGCAAATGGATGCTGCTAAGACTGCATTAGATGCCGCTGAAACAGCTATGAATGCGTCTGAAACGGCTATGAATGATGCCAATACAGCCTATACCACCGCTGTATCAGAAAAGAATCAGATTACTTCTGCGTGGAAGTCCAATGCCGCAGCTGTTTCCGTTGGCGACAGTGAAGCTGGTATAACTCGTCAAATTACTAATGTAGCAGCCGGTACAAATGACACTGATGCTGTTAACGTAGCTCAACTTAAAGCAGCCGTAGATGCTGCCGGCACAGGCTTACAAAAAAGTAACAATGCTTTGAGTTATGGAAACAATAAACTATCCTTATCTATTAAAGACTCGGATGGTAAGGACTTCATTACAGGTAGTGTAGAAATATCTGATTTAGCCAATTCGATTAATACTCGTAATAGTGTAGGTAACTTTGATGGCGACAATACTATTACTATTGAAAAAGCTGAAGGCTTAAATGAATTTAATGGTGTAAAATACCAGCTTAAAGTTAATACTGATGGCAAGGTAGCTGCAGATAATAAAGGTGTTGTTAATGGCGGTACCGTTTACAACGAAACTCGCGTTGCTAAAGACGGCACTTATGTTAAACAATCTAAATCCGCAGGAGAAAACTTGACTGCTTTGGATAGTCAAGTAGCTGCCAATACGACTCAGATTACGCAGAACACTAATAATATTACTTCCATTTCCAACGAAGTAAGCAATATTACCAATAATGTAACCAGCTTGAACAGCCAAGTTAATAAATTGGATAATCGAATTAATCGTGTCGGTGCCGGTGCCGCCGCATTAGCTGCTTTACATCCGCAAGATTATGATCCGACTGCTAAGTGGGATTTTGCGGCCGGGTATGGCAACTACAAATCGGCCAATGCAGTAGCTATCGGTGCATTCTATCGTCCGACGAATGATTTGTTATTCTCCGTAGGCACCAGCATGGGTGGCGGTGAAAACATGTTTAACGCCGGTGTGAGCATTAAATTCGGTAAGAGTAGTGAATACTCCAACTATTCCAAAACTGATTTAGTCTCCGTAATCTCTAGCCAGCAAGCGGAAATCAGTGCAGTTAAAGCCGACAATGAAGCCATCAAAGCGGATAATGAAGCTAAAACTAAACGTATCGAAGCGTTAGAAAAACAGATGCAGGAAATTTTAAGCCAAATCAATCGCTAAGAGAGTTCATAATGCATGTACTGTAACCGATTGTGAGGTTAGTTCCCCTCAATCACAGCACCCAAAAACCAAAAATTCATTTTAAAACACTTTTATCAAAAACTCACTTAAAAAGGACGTACATCAATACTAGAGCAACCCGGGCTCTGACGAGATGTACGTCCTTTTTTTACTTCCTTCTTTTATTCTGTATTGAGCGCTTTTGTTTTATAACTGTATTTTTTATTTTGCAATAAGGACTCTTATTTTATGACTCAATACAATTATCGATAAACCTCTATAGGTCAAATTGTTTGACTTATAGAGGCTTTTAGATTTATAATGAAACTGTAAAAAGTTTTGATTGAAAAGAGGGGTAGCATGAAAGCTGTGGTTGTTTATGAAGCGGGCGGCGTAGATAAGTTAATGTATCAGGATGTGCCGACGCCTTCAGTTAGACCGGGTTGGTCTTTGGTTAAGGTGAAGGGCTTCGGTATCAATCGCTCAGAGATTTTTACAAGACAAGGCTATTCGGAGACGGTGCAGTTTCCGCGTATTTTGGGGATTGAATGTGTCGGTGTCATTGAGAAAAGCACCGATGAAAATCGTTTGCCGGAGGGGACGAAGGTCGTGTCGACGAAAGTCAGCTCCAAGCCGTTTTTGACTATATTTCGAAGTATAATTTGGACTTCGCTCCGGCGAAGGTATTTGCCTTGTCGGACATTCGCGAAGCCCATGCGTATTTGGATAGTCTTGAAAGTTTTGGCAAGGTGGTGGTACTAAATGACTGAAAAGTTACTACAAACAAAAGCATACTCCCGAATCCGAGACAATCAGATGTCTATTTTTGAAAATTACGCGCGCAAACACGGCATGCAGAGCAAGTCGATGCTGATTTTGATGTGGATTTACTATAATCCGGAAGGTATTACGCAGCAGCAGATTGCGTACAAAACGTATTCTACGAAGCAGGTTGTGAATGCGACAATCAAGACCTTCAAGGATAAAGGCTATCTCCTGTTTGAAGATGGTGCCGCGGATCGACGCACGAAGCTCTTAAAGTTGACTGATGCGGGGAAAGCCTATGCAGCTTCGGTATTGGATACGTTGGAGCAAGCTGAATATGAGGCTATGAATGAATTAACGCCGGAAGAACGTGGAGCACTGCTGCAGTTGAGTAAAAAATATACCGATGCATTGACAAAACGAATTGAGAAAGTAAGTGAGGCAGAAGCCGATAATTAACAGGAACGGCAGGTGAAAGAATGATTGAATTTAAGAATGTAAGCAAATTATATAAAGAGAAGGCGGCGCTCCGTAATATCAACATGACCATCGAGTGCGGGGAGTTTTTCGTCCTCGTCGGTACGAGTGGTAGCGGTAAAACGACGACGCTTAAGATGATTAATCGCCTTTTGACACCGACGGAAGGCACGGTTTCGATTAATGGTGTTGATGTACAGCAGTCGGAGCTGAGAGAATTGCGCTTAAACATCGGCTATGTATTGCAGGCCGGTGCCTTATTCCCAAATTTAACGGTCTGTGAAAACATCGAAATCATCCCGGAAATGAAGGGGTGGCCTAAAGAAGAACGTGTTAAAACGATTCGCTCCTATCTTGAAATGGTGGGGCTCGATCCGGAGCAGTATTTGAATCGGTATCCCCATGAACTATCCGGCGGGGAACAGCAACGCGTGGGGATTTTAAGAGCCATCGTGACAAAACCTTCGATTTTACTCATGGATGAACCGTTCAGTGCCCTCGACCCGATTAGCCGTAATCAATTACAGGCACTCATCAAACGCCTCCATGATACGTTTAAGCTGACGATAGTCTTTGTAACCCATGATATGGCAGAAGCGGTGAAATTGGGGACGCGCATTTGCGTTATGAGTAAGGGCGAGGTTGTGCAGCTCGATACGCCACAGGTGATTAAAGAGCAACCGGCTCATGAAGTGGTTAAACGTTTTTTCTATGAGGAGTAAGACATGGACAATTTAGTAAGTACATTCATTGAACGACAAGGGGAATGGGTGCAATTATTGGTTGAACATGTGCAAATCTCCATGATTGCGCTGTTTATCTCAATTTTATTAGCCGTACCTTTTGCCATCTTTGTTGTTAAATACAAAAGAGCGTCGGAATTTACCTTACAGGTAGCCGGCATACTACAGACGATTCCGTCCTTGGCTTTATTGGGGCTTTTCATTCCGCTCCTTGGTATCGGCAAGATACCGGCCATTGTGGCACTCGTTATTTACGGGTTATTCCCGATTTTGCAAAACACCATTACGGGCCTCAACAGTATTGACCCGCTCTTACAAGAGGCGGCTGATGCGTTCGGCATGAATCGCTGGGAAAAGCTTAAGAAGTTTGAATTGGCGCTCGCCATGCCGTCCATTATCGGCGGGATTCGTACGTCCTCGGTTATGTTAATCGGTACGGCCACGCTGGGCGCCTTAATCGGGGCCGGCGGTCTCGGAGCTTTCATCTTGCTCGGCATTGACCGCAACAACTCCGCCCTGATTCTTATCGGGGCTATTTCGGCGGCCCTTCTTGCCGTGCTGTTCAGCGTGATTATTAAGTTTTTAGAGACAAAATCTTTAAAAGTTATCGGATCTTCCTTCGCAGCTGCTTTGGTATTATTGGTGCTTTCCACGATTAACGTAGGCGGTATCGGCGGGGTGGGCAATATTGGCGGTCATCCTATCTTGATAGCGGCCGGCAAGCTTGGCTCGGAGCCGGAAATCTTGATTAATATGTATAAGGAACTGATTGAGGATCAGACGGACATCAAGGTGATTGTTAAGCCAAGTTTCGGCAAGACGAGCTTCTTGTATGAGGCGCTTAAAAAAGGCTCCATCGATATGTATCCTGAGTTTACCGGCACGGTAACGTCCGCTTTGTTACAGCCGCCACTGACGAATATCGGGAATAATCCGAAAACCGTATATGAAGCGGCTAAAGAGGGCATTTTAAAACAGGATAACTTGGTATTGTTGGAACCGATGGCGTACCAGAATACGTACGCTTTGGCGGTAAAACGCTCCTATGCGGAAGAGCATGGACTCAAAACGATTTCCGATTTGCAAAAAGTGGTAAATACGGCCAGAGCCGGCTTCTCCTTAGAGTTTAATGACCGCTCCGACGGGAATAAAGGGTTACAGTCTCTCTATGGTCTCAATTTCAGTGTAGTGACCATGGAACCGAGTCTTCGTTATGAAGCCATCGACCAGGGCGATGTGGACGTGATTGACGTATTCTCCACGGACCCTGAAATTATCACCCATGATTTGGTAATGCTCGAAGATGACCGCGGTCTCTTCCCACCATATCAGGGGGCGCCGTTACTACGGGCCGATACGCTTAAAAAATACCCTGAATTGGCACCTGTTTTAAATAAGCTGGCCGGGTTGATTACGACGGATGAAATGCTGAAGATGAACTACGAAGTAGACGTAGACGGCAAGAACGCCAATGACGTGGCTGTGGCCTATTTGAAAGAAAAAGGCTTATTGCAGCATAAATAAATACTATACCTTCCCTTAAAAGGCTTTGCGGCGTGTCCGTGAAGCCTTTTAAAATATAGAATTTTACAGCCCTTATTATGTGTTATAATCAGATTATCAGCTTTTTGAGAGACTTATGAAAGAAGGGATTGTATGCCTGGGTTAGGTACTTTAATCAATATGTTAATCATCGTAGTTGGGGGACTCATCGGATTAACAGCACGCAATTATTTGAAACAACAGCTATTGGACACGTTGATGGTGGCCATGAGTGCTTGCATTATTTTTATCGGGATTGCCGGAGCCGTTCAAGAGTCACTCGTCTTTGACGGTCAAAAATTTGCTCTTACCAACTTGATGATGCTGGTAGTAACCTTTATTATCGGTACTGTCATCGGGGAATTTATTGATTTGGATAAAAAATTAGAGGATTTTGGCGCCTGGCTTCGTGTGAAAACTAAGAATGAAGGGGAAGGCGGTTTTGCCCAAGCTTTTTTAACCGCATCTTTTACCGTCTGTATTGGTGCTATGGCGATTATTGGCTCTATTAAGGATGCCACGGGCGATCCGTCAATTTTGATTGCGAAGGCTATGATGGACGGCATTGTCGTTATGATTATGACCACCACTTTGGGCAAGGGCTGTATCTATTCCGCCATTCCCGTGGGTATAGTGCAAGGGTTGGTTACCCTATTGGCTATTTTTATTTCCCCATGGCTGACGAATCAGGCACTCAGCAATATATCGCTGACCGGCTCGATTATGATTTTCTTAATCGGTGTGAGCTTGCTTACAGGGAAGCATTTTCGGATTGCCAATATGTTGCCGACCCTTGTGGTGGCCGCGTTGTGGGCGTGGTTGTAAAAACCGGTTTGGGCTTGCTTGCAAGTGTTGCCGGAGAGTTTTGGCCGTCAGCAATACCGAGTCGTGAGATAACTAAATAGTTGATTTTGTTTTTGAATAAAAATAAACTCTGTCGTAAAATTGCGGCAGAGTTTT
>NZ_SVCB01000005.1 GCF_015058545.1 Veillonella sp. | reverse complement strand
GCGGCGGTGTGGTTATAATTACGTCTTCGTAAGGACTCTTCACCGTACCGCCCAAGACATAACCGTCTTTTACTTTTTCAATGGATGTTACAGGCGTACTCTTATGAAGTGTTACATTGTCCGGCATTTGCGCCACCAATTCGTCGATAATCGATTCTAAACCGCCGGTGAGCTGACGGAATTGACCGCTCGGTTTCACATTCGATGCGGCTCGTTGCTTGCGGGCTGCCAACATACCTTTAACCATGTTACCATGCTTGCGCTCCAAACTGTGGAATTCCGGGAAGGTCGCATCGAGGCTTAATTCATAAATATCGCCGCCGTAAATGCCCGACAACAATGGCTCAATAAGTTTATCCATCATTTCGTTGCCCAAGTGATATTTGAAAAAATCGCCGATGGACACGTCCCCATCCGTTGGATAAGGGCTTTTGAAAATATCCTGCATAGCGCGGAATTTACCGGACCATGACAACAACGTGGATTTGGCAAAAGGCACAAACTCCGTAGGAATCCCTACAATGGAGCCCCCCGGTATAGGGAACATGCTGCCTCGGTCATAGATGAAAGCCTGGCCGGTAGCATTGGTAACCAGCGTATCGCCCAGACCCAATTCGTTGATTAAATCCGTCATCGCCTGCTTGCGGGCTAAATAGGAATCAGGTCCCACTTCCACTACATAACCGTCCACACGTTTCGTTTTAATTTTACCGCCAAATCGCTGTTCTGCTTCGAACACATCAATCCGGCAGTCCGGCTTAGCTCGGCCCAAATAATAGGCCGCTGCAAGGCCCGTCAGACCACCGCCAATCACCGCTACTCGACTCATTCTGTCACCTCATCTTCTAAGGGTAAATGTCGTACCGCCTGCGCCATGGCTTTGACAAAAAGCGCATCCGTATTCGGCATCGGTACGCGCTTGTAGGCAACCCCCAGCTCATCGCAAAGGGCTCTGCAAGCAATATCATTATCATACAATATTTCCAAATGGTCGCATACGAACCCGATAGGTACATACACAACCGCTTTAACATTATCTCGGTCCACGACTTCGCGGGTCACCGTTGCCACATCCGGCGTCAACCAATCGCCGCGCACACCGGCACTTTGCCAAGCCATTTCATAGGTCCCAAGCCCTACGGACTGAGCAATGCGTTTCGCCGTAGCTTGAACGGCTTCCGGATAGGTGTCACCCATGTGAATTACATGATACGGCAAACTGTGGGCCGTAAAGATTACGGCAACCTTCGCCGGATTCGTTACTTCAGCCTGATTTGTTGCTTCAACCGTATTGGCTGTTTCAGGCAAGTTCGTTGTTTCCGACGAATTTGATGTATCAGTCCGGTTCAACAGTTCTGCCGTTTCCCCCAGCGTCGTTGCCAACGCCTGATGCCAATAAGCCAGGAACTCCGGTTCTTCATTCCAGGCCGCCACTTCCCGAATTTCCATTTGATAGCGAGCTGCCCGTCGCTTGGCTCGTTCAAAATAGGACGCCGTTGCAAAGAGTGAAAAATACGGTGCCATCACGATAGCCACTGCCTTCGTGATGCCCGCTTCGCCCATAGCCGACACGGCATCTTCAATAAATGGAGGCATATGCTTATGGCCGATATATAATTCATAACTTATATCATCGCTATGCTCGTTAAGCTGCTTAGCTAATAATTCCGCTTGCCCTTCGGTTATAGCCCCTAGAGGCGACAAACCGCCGATGGCTTCATAGCGTTTTTTCAAAACCGCTACTTCCGCCTCCGTCGGTGCATAACCGCGGCGAATGCTTGTATAATAAGGCATCAAATCGGCTTCAGCGGTCGGTGTGCCGTAATCCATCACCAATAAGCCGATTCGCTCCTTCATACCGTCCCTCATCGCGCCGTCACTTCATGCACATAGGACACGATGCGCTTCAATACATCCGGATTCGCTTCCGGCACAACCCCATGGCCCAGGTTGAAAATATGGCGACCATGTTCCTTGCCTTCCGCCAAGATGCGATCGATTTCACGTTGAATCACCGGCCAGTCCGCAAATAAATAGGCCGGATCCAAATTGCCCTGCACCGCCTGCGTAATCCCCATAGTTTTCGCATCGGCAATCGGCGAACGCCAATCAAGGCCGATTACATCAACCGGCAATTGGCGCCATAGTGGCAATAAGTGATACGTCCCTACGCCGAACATGGTGATTGGCGTAGTCGGGAACTTAGTCTTTAAGGCCGTAATTAACTCTTTCATAAACGGATAAATGCGGGCTTCGTATTCGCGCGCACTCACGGCACCTACCCAAGAATCAAAAATCTGGATGGCGGCGGCACCTGCTTCGATTTGCGCACCTAAATAGACAATGCTCATAGCTGTCAATTTTTCCATCAACGCATCCCACAAATCAGGACGCGTCACGAGCATTTGCCGCGTTTTCTGATACGTCTTCGAAGGGCCGCCTTCCAGCATGTAACTGGCCAAGGTAAACGGGGCCCCGCCAAAACCGATGAGCGGCACCTTGAGCTGCTCTTTTGTCAGAATACGAATTGTTTCCAACACATGAGGCAAGGACTCCGCCATATCGAGAGCGCCGATAGCGGCAATATCTTCCGCCGTGCGAATGGGATTGCCGATAACCGGACCGATGCCGGACTTAAGCTCTACCTCCACCCCGATAGGCACCAAGGGTGTCATAATATCTTTATATAAAATAGCAGCATCTACATTATATTCTTCAACGGGCAAACGCGTAATATAAGCGCAAAGCTCCGGTTGCTGTGTTATTTCGAACAAGGAATATTTTTCCTTAATACGGCGATATTCGGCTTGGCTGCGGCCTGCTTGCCGCATAAACCATACGGGGCAATGAGAGGTTTCTTCCCCGCGGATCATTTGTAAGTATGTCGAATTCATAAGGTATCTTCTTTCCTTTGTTATACGCAATTTATCGTTTGGTAAAGGCACTATCTACACTGTAGCGACCCGGACCTGCGATAAAGAGCATAATGGCGCCGAACATCATCTGTGAAGGATAATCCCATCTAAAAAATCCGGCGTCCCATGCGGCTGCGGTCGCAATGAATAAGGTGAATGCAATCAATAGCGCGCCGAGACGTGTCAAAAAGCCCAAAATAAGAAGAAATCCGCCTAAAAGTTCTGCCCCGGCCGCGGCCATACCGAGCAATAAAAAGCCATCCGGTACACCGAATTGAGCCGTCGTATGACCGATGGCATATAAATTCTGTTCACCACCGGCAAATTTGAAATATCCGTGAGCCATCATGGATAAACCGAATACGATGCGATAAAACAACAATCCGAAATCATGATAGCGAAATAAATTATGAAATAGCATATTCATTCTGCTTCGTTATTCTCCTTATTTGCTGACTTTATTTGATTACTTTGGCGTAGCCGTTAACAATCGGCCACAAGGTATCATCATCGGCACTGTTAAGGGCGATGACGCGAACGCTCGGTCCGAAATACAAATTATCGTACAATACGACATGAAGGGTTTCACCGTAAATTACAGTGCTTACCATATTGTCAAAACGCAAAGTACCGGTGTAGGTCCCGTTTTTTTGCAAAGTTAACGGTTCGATGACACGATACTGTTGGAATTCATTTTGACCGCCTTCATTGATTAATTCGGCCAATTCCGGCAATACGGAATCTTCTTGTTTGTCTTTATTTTTCGTGCTGAAAGAAAAGACCGGCATTTCACTTTCAATGCCCAACGTACGAAGACCTTGTTCACCAAGACGAATATCCGCTACGATACCGTAGCTGAATACATTGTCTTTTTTATAACGCAATTGGTACACATCGGCACTCAATACGCCACGATTCAATAAATACTGCTGAATATCTTCACTGTTCGTAAATAAAGCTTTTTGCGAACCGGCCGACAAGGTAACATTAGTCGGCGTCTTAATATCTTTAATAGCTGTAGTGGCCGGTGTGGCCGCCTGCACAGCACTCCCCACACTAAAGGTAAGCGCCAACACAGCCGCTGCACACCAAGTAGTTAGTTTCATGCACAACTCCTTTTTGCTGACTGACTATTCTGCTTAACTGCTAACAGTCCGGCAACAAGGCCGGACCGACTAGCACATTACTGTAAATTAATCTCAATTACTACCGGCTAACGATTAGTTTAGTCCTGCTAACAGTTAACTTATTCCGGCTAACATTAACCTTTTTTCTGTGCTTTCGCCCAGCTATCACGAAGGCCCACAATACGGTTCATCACGATATGTTCAGGGGTGCTGTCCAAATCGGTTACGAAATACCCCTGACGCAAGAACTGGAAGTGGTCGCCCGGTTTTGTCGTTTTAAAAGCCGGTTCCCCTTTACCCTGCATTACCACCAAGGAATTTGGATTAAGCTGTTCCAAGAAATCTTTGCTTTCCCATTCTTCTTCCGGTTTTAAGAGGTAATCGTACAACCGAATTTCCATGTCCACCGCCGTGGAGGCTTCCACCCAGTGCAAGGTGCCTTTAACTTTACGCTGGCAACCGCTGCCGCTGCGGCTTTCCGGATCATAGGTACAATGAATTTCTTTAATGGAACCGTCTTCGTTTTTAATGACTTCATCGCACATAACGATGTAAGCGCCTTTGAGACGAACTTCTTTGCCCGGGGTCATACGGAAAAATTTTTTCACCGGAACTTCCATGAAATCGTCCTGTTCAATGTAAATTTCACGACCGAACGGAACTTCACGAGTCCCCATAGCTTCATTTTCCGGATTGTTTTCAATGGTCATCATTTCGACTTTATCTTCCGGATAGTTAGTAATAACCACTTTTACCGGGTTAATAACCGCCATCTGACGCGGTGCTTTCATCTTCAAATCTTCACGAATACAGAATTCGAGGAGCGCAATGTCTACCACACTGTCCGCTTTGGCTACGCCGATGCGCTGACAGAAATCGCGAATCGAAGCCGGGGTGTAACCGCGACGACGCAAACCGGAAATAGTAGGCATCCGCGGATCGTCCCAGCCGCTTACGAGATTCTTTTCAACAAGCTGACGCAATTTACGTTTACTCATGACCATGTTGGTAACGTTTAAGCGAGCAAATTCAATCTGCTGCGGTTTTTCCGTATCCGGCCAATCTTCAAGAACCCAATTGTAGAGCGGACGATGCACTTCAAATTCCAAAGTACATACGGAATGGGTGATGCGTTCGATAGCATCTTCTACAGGGTGAGCAAAGTCATACATCGGATAAATGCACCATTTGTCGCCCGTACGATGATGTTCCGCATGCATAATACGATACAATACAGGGTCGCGCATTACGATGTTCGGCGAAGCCATATCAATTTTGGCACGAAGAACTTTTTCACCGTCTTTATACTTGCCTTCCTTCATTTCTTCAAAAAGGCGCAAGTTTTCTTCTACCGGACGGTCACGATATGGGCTGTTGGTGCCCGGCGTACCGAAATCGCCGCGCGTTTCTTTAATCTGTTCCGGCGTCTGATCATCCACATAAGCTTTGCCTTTTTTAATCAATTCTTTCGCATATTCATACATGGTGTCAAAATAGTCGGACGCAAAATATTCGCGGTCGTCCCAATCAAAGCCGAGCCATTTTACATCGTTTTCAATGGATTTCACATATTCCACTTCTTCTTTGGACGGATTGGTGTCGTCAAAACGAAGGTTCGTAAGACCGTTATAGTCATTGCCCAAGCCGAAGTTTAAGCAAATCGACTTAGCATGGCCGATGTGAAGATAGCCATTCGGTTCCGGTGGGAAACGAGTATGCACACGTTTGCCGTACTTACCGGATTCGTTATCTTTATTTATAATCGCCTCTATAAAATTAACTGTTTCATTATTTGGAGTTTCCAACAACAATCATCCTCTCTGCGACTTAATGTCCGTTTATTTACATCTCTTTATTTTATCATAAATAGAGACTTATTGATAGCTAAAGTCCGACCGCAACGGACTTCGTATCGAAGGGGTCAAACAATAGTATCGAAGCGGGCAAACAATAATTACCCCTTATAGTTTACTTCCTTATTTACGCATGTTTTAAGCGGTTTGCCTTGGAGCCCCAGAATAATGTTGTCGGCCGTAAGCATAGCCATGTCACGACGGGTTCGGTCTGTGAAGGAGCCAATGTGAGGTACCACCAGCACTTTACCGGTCTGCAAAAGCGGATGATCAGCCGGCAATGGTTCCGGATCCGTAACATCCAAAGCGGCATAGTCGATTTCCCCTTCATTAAGAGCCCACACGAGAGCATCGGTGTCGACGATTTTACCGCGGCCCACATTGACAAACAAGGCATCATTTTTCATCTTTTTAAACGCCTCTTTGTCAAACATGTGATACGTTTCCTCCGTTAACGGAGCCATAACGAGGACCACATCGCTTTCGGCCAAGAGTGTATCGCGATCACGGTATTCAACCATGTATAAATGCTCATCCGCACGTTTATGACGATTGTTGTAAATAACGGTCATGCCGAACGCGCGAGCACGGCGCGAAATGGAAATTCCGATGGCGCCAAGTCCGATAATCCCCAACGTAGAACGACTTAAATCTTTACCTTTAATATTGGACGGACGTTGTGCCCACATACCACTTTTGACAAAATCCGCATTTTCCACAATACGACGGCTGGCCGCTGCCACAAGGGTAAAGGCCAATTCGGCTACCGATTCGGTCAAAACGTCAGGTGTATTGCCGTAAGGAATCTGACGGGCCGTCAAATCATCCACCGTCACATTATCGTAGCCCACCGAAGCTTGCGCGATAACTTTTAAATTCGGTGCATCGGCGATTAAATCGGCATCTACTTTGACTGTATTAATACTCCAAAGAGCATCGACCTCCTTGAGCCATTCTTTCAAAGTTTCACGGGGCATAGGCGTCTTTTCCGTCCATTGCTTAATCGTCACATGTTCACCTAAATAGGCAAGCGCATCTTTACGAACCAAACCTGGTACAACTACAACTGGTTTACTCATTTGTGTCAACCTCCCGAACATATATAAAAACATTTTTATGTAAAAAATCTAAAACTTCTAAGAGTTGTAAAAACTCTAAAAGCTGTTGCAACATATCTGAAAAAACAGCCGAATTGTCAATCAAGTAAATTGATATCATCTCTCTCTTATTATATACAATTTGAGGCCATAGATAAAACAAAATCATAGATATTTTTAAATAAATAAATCTTTTGGTACTTTAGAATATTTTAGTCGTTTTTTCATAGCAAAAAAATATCTCCTTTGTGCTCATGTTTTTCACTAATATTACAACTATTTACTTTATCTATTTATCAATCTATGTTATAGTTAACTTATCGATAAATACAAACAATTAATCATTCTCCCAAGCTCGTCAATTACGTATTGTGAATTTATTTGAAAAGAGGAACTTCCTATGGCATATATCGACGCATTAACTGAACAAGAAGTTACACTACGTGATTTTAAATCTGTATTAAATCGACTCATGACCAATTACAATCCAAAGAAACCGGTTACGATTACCATCGAAAAAGACGGTGAATCACGTACATTTTCATTAGTACCGAAACGTACGCGCCGGCGCTCAAACGGTGAGGCATTTGCCATTAAGGAAATCCCGTTTGAAACGTTGGAAGAACCAAAAGAACCGGGCACTTACATGGCCATTGATACGTTTAATATTGCTGAAAACACACCGATTCCGTTTGTATACGGCTTGTATGTAGATTTTGACGGCATTCGGGATTTACGCTTTTTTAACGACCGTGCCAGTTGTCAAAAATGGCTTAACAAAAAGATTAAATTACTTGAAAAATAGGCGATGTATATAAAACTGTTTGATAAATATCCTAATGGATTCACCCGGCTTGAAACCCATTAAATTAGTTTTAAGTACATCGTATTTATTTAATATAATCCATTTTATATCGAAAAAAATATATTTACAATAATTACATGATTGTTATAAAAACCGGCTCAGGTCGGTCATGACTCAGCATTACACTTGGGAGGACTTATGAAAATCGCAACCTTTACAACGCCATCCGGCTTCCGTCAATGGGGCGTTATCGACGACGAATCACAAACTATTCTCGGCAGTGCCGATTTGGAAGAAGCGTACTTCTCCTTCCTACCGGAAACGATTGAAGAGCTCATCAGCTTAGGTGACGAGGGCGTGTTATTATTAGCTACCGCTTTGGAAAAACACAATGAATCGCCCGTAGCCGTACCTTACAATCTAAGCGATGTAACCATCGATACACCGTTCAGCCCACACCGCAACATTATCTGCGTAGGCAAAAACTACCGCGAACACATCGTTGAATTCGACAAAACGGCCGACGAACCGGAGTTCCCTATTTTCTTTAGTAAACTGCCGACAGCCGTAACCGGCCCTAACCGCGTAATTCCGTTGCATCCGAATGCAACTTCACAAGTGGATTACGAAGGCGAATTGGCCATCATCATCGGCAAACGAGCCAGCAACATTCCGGAAGATGAAGTATATGATCATATCTTCGGTTACACCATTGTAAACGATGTAACGGCACGCGATTTACAGCGTCGTCACAATCAGTGGTTCTTAGGTAAAAGCCTAGATGGCTTCTGCCCTATGGGTCCGGCCATCTTAATCGGCAACAAACAGCCGCGCGACTTTGAAATTCGCACCTATGTTAACGACGAACTTCGCCAATCGGGGTCCACGGAAGATTTAATCTTCTCCATTCCGACCTTGGTAAGTACGTTAAGCCGCGGTATCACTTTGGAACCGGGCGACATCATCGCCACCGGCACACCATCGGGTGTAGGCGTCGGTTTCGAACCACCTCGCTTCTTGCAGGAAGATGACCTCGTATCCATCACCGTTCCGGGCATCGGTACCTTATCTAATACAGTTAAACAATCCGCACCGATTACGGAAATTGAAGATTACGAAGACTTTTAAGAAGAAACCTTAAGCTCATTGGTCTAAAAGAACCGATGAGCTTAACTTGACGCTTATACTTTAATGAGTTAAGATATATATAAGACGAGCCGTCATAGCGTTTCATACCGCTAGGCTCATCTCTGGTGAAAATAGTAAATTGAGAAATGGCCTAGTCGTTACTTATTGATTAGGTCATTTTTCGTTTCGAATCAAAACCACCAGAGTAGCGAAAGGGACAATAGTTCATCACGAACTATTGTCCCTTTTTATTGTACGCCGAATAGGCATGACAAAACCCCCAGTTAAACTGGGGGTCGGTAAAAAATTCTTATAGAAAAGGAAAGAACCTCCTAATGATACAATGAAGTTGGTCTGGCAACCACAACATTTCAACTTAGGAGGTT
>NZ_SVCB01000093.1 GCF_015058545.1 Veillonella sp. | reverse complement strand
TAAAACTAACTGTCCCGGTCAAATTTCGACGAGCAGCTTGTGCCGGCATAACCTTATTAGCCTCAACCCGAGCATAGTATCCCCCGGCATCAAAACTGCCACCGCTTTGTGCCGGTTCTTCAGCCGGTGTTCCATCGGCAGTACCATAACCTTCAGTACCTGTACCGGTACCGAATTGATTACTGCCACCTTCGCCCAGCGTATCTGTAATGCCCGGATTGCCGACTTGACTGCCTACATCGCCTCTGACATTAACACCTGCGTCCTCATGTCCGCCTAAATACGGATTCAAATCTTTTAAACCTTCCGTTGGTTTGCCTGATAAATCAGGCAATATTGTGCCGGCTTTACCACCATTCAGCATATCCTCTACAGGCTTATTAGGTTGATTCGCTTTAGGCTGTTCCGTACTGACTTCATATTTGCTCATGTCTATATTAACGACTAAATCATTGTACTTTGTCTCATAGTTTGACATAGTTTGAAGTGCTATCGCTACCGATGTTATGAAAACGGCATTTATCGCTATGGATAATAATAACGGCGTTCTATAATTTTGTCCTATCATAGAGTCACTTCCGTTCTGTTGCTACACTAACAAATCGTGCCCCGTTAACTTTTAAATCGTCTAGTATTTCAATAACATCGTTATATACTACATCTTTCGATGCTCTCACAACAAATGCTTGTTCCGGCATTTTATTTACAATCGCTTTTATTTCATTTGGCAGATCATTTGGATTAATTTCGCGCTCATTAAGATACATTTTATGAGTACTCGTTAAAGAAATAGTAATCGGTTCTATTGTTTTAGCACTGGAACTAGATGCTTTTGGCAAACTTAGCGGAATTTGTTGTTCAGTATTCATATATAAAGTGCTCATCATGAAAAATACCAATAAAAAGAAAACTATATCTATCATCGGTATAATCATAATATCCGGTTCTTTATCTATACCTTTGGACCGTCGTTTCATAATGAATGGCTCCTGTTATACACATCCAAAATATTACCAAAACTTTGTTCCAGTCTAGCTATAAAAGTATTCACTTTATAAGCACAATAGCTATGAAAAAATAAAGCAATAATGGCTACTGTCAAACCTGTTGCTGTGGCTATTAACGCTTCAGATACACCACCGGTAATAACCGTAGGTGCGCCAATATCACCGCCAACCGCAGCAAAAGAGCGAATCATACCCACTACGGTACCTAATAAGCCTAATAAAGGAGCCATAGTTACCATCATGGATAACCAATTAAGACCTCGCTTTAAGTCCATATCAACAATAGTGACTGTATCCTCTAAACGATTAGTTAAATTGAGATAATTTCGAGCTGCTTTCATAGACATAACCAAATGTCCCACCATATTATTGTCTAAGGACTCAAGTTGATTTAATAAAGCTGACCATGCTTTATTTTCTTGGTCGTATTCGGTTACTGTTTTTAACTGACTGAGAGTCTGACTAAATTGACGATATAAGCGTATTCTTTCAATACCAATAGTCCATGACGCAATTAAAAATATAAGCAATGGATACATAACTAAACCACCGGCATTAAATAAATGAATTATATGCTCCATAATGTTCCTCCAAATATACTATTTTGACCTGTCATTCACTAAAGAATGTTATCCGATCAAATATTTAAGTATATATTAAGCAGCACAATCAACATTTATAATTGTGCTGCTTATTTAATTAAAACTTGTAGGAATAGTCAACCATATAGTTTCTGCCTAAAGAGTAGAAATTAGATGTACTGTTTGTCAAAATGTCTTTTCTATCGAAAAGATTGTTTATATGTAACGAGATTCTTTGATTAGCATTAGGCTCATATGCTACATGTAAATCTGTAAAGAATTGAGGTTTAATGTGACGTTGATATTTATCGGCTGACGTTCTGTTCCCCACAAAGTTTGTCATCAAATCAGCGCTCCATTTATCCTTTTGATAATGCAAGCCACTTGTAATCTGATATTTGTTATAAATCGAATGCCAATCCGAATCGCCGTAAATCTTACCGGAACGAGTCTTTGGATTTTGGAACATTATACCCCAGTTGCTTGAGAATTCCTTATTGTGCTGTAATACAGTAGATAATTCAATACCTGTACTGCGCTGATCTTGGTTGTTATACTCTACATCGATTAAACCATGTGTCTCAATTACTTTAGCTTCAATCGCATCTTTTATATCATAGTGGAACAGAGCTACTTTATAGGTGGCTTTACCTGTAATTTTCTTATAACCTATTTCGTAATGTGTTCCCGATTCAGGTTTTAAATCTAATTTCGGATATATATTACCGATACCGAAAATCTGTGTTAACGCCGGCAATCGGAAAGATTTGCCTACTTTGCCGTACACCGATGTATTTTGATCAATTTGGTGAATATATTGAATTTCCGGAGTAAATTTACTCATGCTGTCATTTTTAGTTTCCGTACTTACTCCGTTTACAGTTTGCTCAGCTTTAATATTATTAGCCCATGTTTGTCGTGCACTCACTATTACATTGTCTTTTTCAGATGCCGCATAATCCACCGAGGCGAATAAGGAGTACGTATTTCGCTTCTGAGTACTTCCTGTTTTAACCGCAGTACTTTGAGACATGCCGGATGAGCCCGTAGTCGCTGTGCCACGCAAGTCCATATCTTCGAATTTTACATCACCACCAATAAGGAATACGGCTTTATCTGTTAAAAATTCCTTTTGTAAGCTAATATTCGTATTATGACCTTTCCGCCAAGAGTATAAGTCTTTAGCCGCCTTAAC
Source organism: Veillonella sp. (assembly GCF_015058545.1). Classification (GTDB taxonomy): domain Bacteria; phylum Bacillota; class Negativicutes; order Veillonellales; family Veillonellaceae; genus Veillonella_A. The sequence goes on along the minus strand of NZ_SVCB01000093.1, from coordinate 5,092 downwards.
GCCTCTAGTGCTTACCCCGGTTTGATAGGAAGTCTTTTCCTGAGTGCCATAGGAAATATAACCCTTCCAAGTATCTTTGTCATAGTTTAAGGTAAATAAGTTATCTCTATCCTCATAATCATTAACTTTCCAAAGTTTACCTTTATACATGTTATTATCGTTATATACTAAATAACGATTCTTGTTCGTATTGTAATATTGTGAAAAAGTTACTCCGTCGGTAATTTTATATTTCCAAAGCAAAGAGCGCTTATTCCCATTATCATAATCATAATGAGTTTTGTTACGACCGGTTGAATACGAATTACCTGCCATTTCTGCAGCAAAACCTCTATGTTCGGCACTCATCATAATAGAAAATCTATCATCACCAAATGTTAATGATCCTCTTTGTTTACCAAAATTGCCTACACCTACCGATACTTGGTTATTAACATGACCTTTTGTACGAATGTTAATTACACCACCGGTGGCTTCGCTACCATATAAAACAGTACCGCCACCTTTTACAACTTCAATGCTATCAATAATATCGGTAGGAATGTCATCCAAATTGTATTTACCATCCTGATTCAACGGCACACCGTCTAATAATACTAAAGTCCCTTTTTCTACGCCACGAATCATTATTTTACTGGTCATCGTCCCCATAGATGTGCCATTAAACCCTTGCGATTGAGAAATAACGCCTAAAGTATTCTGCAATACATCATATGCGTTGGCCGCTCCTGTCCTTTGAATATCTTCTTGTGTATATACATCAACAATAGCAGGCGTAGCTAAATCAGTAGCTTCCAAACGTTTAGCGGTAACAGTTACAACGTGTGTATTGATTTCACCGTCAACTTTATTTACATTAGTATCCACTGTTTCTGCAAATGCCATATTAGACATATAGCATAAAATGCCCATTGTTAAATAAAAAACTCTCTTCTTACCGATGTACATATTACTACCTCCCAAAAACCTCTAAAAAAACAAGTATCTCAAACCCATACATACTTGTTAAACAAATTACTTCACACCCTAAACACAAAAAAGTAACTTGTATTCATATAAAAAACTAGAATGTATGTTGATAACTAACAGTATAATTAAATGGATTATCCCAGTATTCCCATGCACCATTAGTAATTACATTATGTCTATCTAAAATATTATTAAGATTGATTTGAACAGTATCATTTTTACTGAATGCATACGAAACATAAGCATTTAAATTAATTAAATCCGGATTAGTTCCGCCATCTCTGTTTTTCAAGCGTTTAGTTAACCAATTCAACGCAATTCCTGCATCCAACTTGTCATCGGTATAATTTAACCCCGCATTAAATTGAAGTTTTGGATACGCTTGATTCCATGTAGATACACCGATTTCCTGTTTTTTAGGATTAGAATAAGTTGTCCCTAAAGACAAAGTTAATTTATCGGACAATAAATGCTTGTAATCTAATTCTATGCCGGTATTTTGGAATTTGCCGCCATTAATTCGAACCGTATTCTTACCGGTATCAGGGTCCGGTGCCCAATCGAAGAAGTTTTTAAAGTCCATATAGAATAAGGCTACTTTCCATGAATCTTTTTCAGTTACATGTTTATAACCAACTTCGTAGTTCCAGCCTTCTTCCGGTTTTAAGTTTAGCCCGCTAATCGCCTGATAGCCACCATTTACGTATTTAAAAGTATCAGATAAATTTGGCATCGTGAATGCTTTACCGACATTCGAGTAAATAGATGAATGCTCGTCCAATTTATACAGCATCTGCCATTGAGGCATAAATACATTTTGATCATTTACCGGGTCAGCAATTTTTTGAAAACGGGCGCCTAGAATAGTAGTTAATTTAGGATTAATCTCATAAGAATAACTACCATACAACGCTATATTATTTCGTCCGGCTTTTACATTTGAAGTAGCCGCTGCGGTACCCTTATAAGTATCACGGCTAACTAATAACCCCCCGATAAAAGAGTCCTTATTATCGCGTAAACTCCATTCATGTTGAATGTCAACGCCATACTTACGAGCTAGATAATTACTTGCATTTTCAGTCCACTTATTAGCCGCCAAATTTTTGCTTTCCCCATATAAATCACGATCTGTATAAAAAACTAGGGCTTTAGTATTGTCATAATCATAAGTCAATGATACATTATTCTTTTTATCATTATAGTGATAGCGCTTGCTTTCTTTAGCCTCTGTAGTCTTCGGTTTTGTTAACGTCCCCGGAACCACAATTTGACCATACGTGGAGTTGGACTCACTGCGCATATAACTTAAGTCCAAGCGTTCACTCAACTTAGCATTTAAAGCAATATTAAATAAATCACCTTTGCCGCGTTCATTATAATATTCATATTTACGCTTGCCGTCTAAATCCTTACGATTTGGACTCGTTCTGTCAACAGCTCCGAAAAACTCTTTACCTACGGCAATATTAAAATCTTTATTGCCGGCCGAGACCAAATATTGCTTAAATCCTAAATTACCTACCCCAACCTTAGCTTTAACATAATCCGTTTCAGGTGTTGAAGTTATAATATTGATAACCCCACCCATAGCCTCAGCACCATATAATGTGGAAGACGCACCTTTTACAATTTCAACTTTTTCCACATTTTCCGGTAATAAGCCACTTAAGCTATTTTTACCGTTCAAATTAATAGGAGCGCCATTAATCAGAATAAGCGCACCACGTTCTAACCCTCGAATATTTACTCGGCTATCCATAGAACCATAATCAAGTCCGCCTGCCCCATAAGAGAAATTCGTAATCCCTGTTGTAAACGAAATAGCATCAAATACAGTCTTAGCCCCTGTATTTTTAATATCTTCTTTAGTCAATACTGTTGTTGCCGCCGGAGTTTCCAATTCTCTTGTTTCTGTACGTTGAGCTGTAACTACAATCGGATCCAATGTATATGAATCAGAAGTTACATCAGCACCTAAAACAACACCCGTATACAAACAATTTGATACAACACTTAGTAAAATTAATTTTCTTAACACAGATTTGTTTAGTACACTCTTTTTTGTCATAATAACCTCTTAACACCAATACCAAAAACAAAACACCTGATGTGTCTAACTTCATGATTAAACACATAAAAATATATTCGAGTTGCGATAAATTCCCTAATTTTTTATCGTAACTGGAATTCCACATTAACACTGGTAGTTGTACTTATTGGCTCACTGCCTCTTCTGGCCGGTTCAAACCGCCAACTACTTACTGCATCCAAGGCAGCCTGATCCAAAATATCACTGCCTGATGAATCATTTACCCACACTGACTCAACACTTCCGTCAGCGCCTATAGTCAATCCTACGCCAACACTGCCACGCACATTTTGGTTACGTGCCGCTCTTGGATATTTTGGTTTAGGCGTATAGGTTGGTACCGGTCTGTAAAAAGTAGTATCAACGTCAGTACCATTAGCATCACCCTGAATACCGGGCTCTGTTCCGGTACCGAAACCGGCAAGACCACCGCTACCTGAACCACTGCCGCCACTATTAAGAGCTGAGTCCAAGCCCGCATTTATCACCCCTTGCTGAGTCGTTTCCTGATGTTTAGTAACAATACTATTTTCATTATTACTGGTTAATGGCTCAGAATATTCAGGTAATGCCGTTATAGGCGTTACTGCCGGTAAATTAGCTCCAAAATTCCCACTACCGTCACCACCGTCGCCACCACTATTAGGATTGCCCTTAGGATTAGGATGTTTAATTTCTACATAATCAATCTCAATAATCGATGACATATCATCCGCTTTAGGAATGGCCGGCCATGGCAAAAAAGGAATAACGGATAATACAACGGCATGAAAAATAAGTGAGGCGACCCAAGGCTTAGTCCACATATTTCGACTATTCATTGAATTCTCTCCTATCGTTCTTCAGCGGCTATAGATACTTTTTGAATCCCTGATTTTTTAGCGGTATCGATAACGCTTACTACACGTCCATAATTAACCCCTGCATCACCGCGAACAATAATAGCCATCTCCGGATTTTTACTCTTTTCAGCATCTAAGCGTACTTTTAACTGCCCTTCCGGAATACGCTCTTGTTCAAGATAAATAGCTCCATCTGCTGTTACCGTTATCGGCAATACTTTATCTAAATTCACTTTAGATGTAGCCGCTTGCGGCAATTGAATAGGAACACTCTTTTGAACTACCATTGTCAACATGCTCATCATGAAAAATACCAATAAGAAGAAGATAATATCAATCATAGGTATAATCATCAATTTAGGTTGATGTTCTATTTTCATTGACTTAAGCTTCATGACGTACACCCGCATTCGTATTAATTACATATAAAGAAGCAACATACTCAATATCGGCAATCAATACATTAACACGCTGAGCCAAATATGTATGAATTACCAAAGCCAATATAGCAACCAATAAACCCGTAGCGGTCGCAATTAACGCTTCACCGACACCGCCGGTAATAGCAAACGGTTCGCCGGATTCAATCGAGAGTACACTAAAAGAGCCAATCATACCCACAACAGTACCCAATAAGCCTAATAATGGCGATAAGGTAACAATAGTTTCTAAATAATTCAGATATTTCTTCAATTGGAATACTTCGTGCGTAGCAATACTTTCTACCACATCACTAGCTTTTAAATCTTCAGTACGTTCAATAATAGCCGTTTTAACTATATTACCGGCTACGCCCCCTGCTTCATCACAAAGTTCCTTAGCTTCATTTAATTGACGATTGCGCAGTAAATTCGGTAATTGTTCTTTTAATAATTCAATATTGGATGATGCCGCTTTATAACATAAATACCGATTTACACCTATTGTTACTGCTATAATTGAAGCTAGTAAAATAGGATACATAACTAAGCCACCCTTATGAAATAATGCTAAAATTTCCACGCTTTTTTGCCCTCCTTAGCAAATAAAATACCTACACCTTTGTTTACACAATCCCCAATATTCGCTCCTTTTTATTGACACAAATTTTAACTTTTTGTTCATGTTAATTTTATCCCTAATTCATGTGCAACAAATCATAACCACCCGTAGAACGGGTGGTTTGCTCTGACCCTATAAGGGTCTTTCT
>NZ_SVCB01000092.1 GCF_015058545.1 Veillonella sp. | reverse complement strand
TTCGTTACAATATCATAATCATGAGGTGTTTGTTTGAGCACCAAATCACGCACCGCACCACCAATAACATAGGCTTCGAACCCGGCATCCGCTAAAGCACGCAAAATCCGCGTCGCACCTTGCCAGATTTCACCGCTCGGTTCTAACGTTATTTTCTTTGATGTAAACCAACTCACCCATATCACCTCACTCTTATCACGATAATTTATTATAACATACCCATGTATTGAATTCACCCTTTCGAGGCGCCTGAAAAATAAAAAAACGCCTCTATGAGTTTCCTCATAAAGACGTTTTAATGACGCAATCTTACATTTCCGCTAATTGTTTAGCGATACGACGACCTGTTTCAGTAGTCGCCAAACCACCTTCACTGGTTTCACGCAAGGTACTTGGCAATGCACGACCGATGCGGTCCATAGCTTCGATTACTTCATCAACCGGAATTTGGCTGATTAAGCCGGCCATAGCCATTTCAGCGGCGCTGAGAGCATGGACGGCATAAATACCGTTACGTTTTACGCAAGGTACTTCTACGAGGCCCCCAACAGGGTCGCATACTAAGCCCAATACATTTTTGAGGCAAAGGGCAACGGCATTAATGGCCTGTTTGGTAGTGCCTTCAAGCATAGCTACCACGGCACCGGCCGCCATAGCGGCAGCGGAACCTACTTCGGCCTGACAACCGCCTACGGCACCGGCTACACAGGCTTGGTTCGTAATCACGTTGCCGATACCGGCCCCCATGAAGAAACCGCGAAGCATCGCCTCATCATCAAGCTTCAATTCTTCGGCTACAGCGCACATGGTGCCGGGCATAACACCGCAGGAACCGGCTGTAGGACAAGCTACAACGCGGAACATTTTGGCGTTCGCTTCATTAACCGCAATCGCGTACGTTAAGGCTTTATAGGCTGTCGGACTCATTAAGCGCGGCGTATGTTCCAACAAAACGTGAGCCTGTCCGCCGGACATACCGCTCACCGTACGTTTACGGTCTTCAATACCGTTTACCACGGAATCTTTAAAAATCTGAATACGACGCAAAGCTTCTTTCTCAATGGCTTCGCGAGATTGACCGGACGCTTCCATTTCGGCGCGAATTACAATTTCCCACATAGGTAAATTATGAGTATCGCTTAAATGCGCCAAATCAGCTAATGTATCATATAAATAACTCATTCTGCTACCGCCTTTTCCAAAGGTTCAAAATACATAACGGAGGAAATACTTTTATGATTCTGAATGTCCGCCATAACTTGTGTATCAACCGGTTCATCCGTATTAATGAGCATAACAGCTTCACAATGCTTACGTTTGCGGAACACTTTCATCGTCGAAATATTAACACTTGCTTGACCAAGGCGGCTCGTTACCCAAGCAATAACCCCCGGACAATCATGATGGAATGTCAAAATGGTAAAATCTTCACCGGAAATTTCCACTGCCAAGTTGTTTACATTGGTCACCAAAATACGACCACCGCCAAGGGATCGGCCTATGATGCTCATATGATGACCATCTTTGCTGTAAAGGTCGAATTTAACTTCGTTCGGATGACCACCTTCTTCAGTCGATTCAATGAACTGATACTGCAAATTAGCTTCAGCGGCATCTTTAAATGCGTCACGAATGCGTTCGTCTTCCGCATCAAATCCCAAAAGACCGCCTACCAAGGCACGGTCTGTACCATGACCTTTATAGGTTTTGGCAAAAGAACCGTATAAGGTTAAATCAACGCGTTCAATGGGCTCTTTAAAAATAGAGCGAGCCATTTTACCTAAACGGGCAGCTCCGGCAGTATGAGAGCTGGATGGACCAATCATAACCGGCCCGATAATCTCAAAAACACTACTCATTTATGTCCTCCCTAAGAAAACGTTATCACACCTACACTGTGCATTTTTCACAAACTAATTCAGGGCAAACCCTTGAATTTCCTTAATTTGTATTATACCACAGTTTGTTTTCAGTGAATAGACACGGTCATACTTTTTATGCATATTACTTCTTTTAAGATTCACATTTGCTCATAAAGCCTATTATTACGCGGTTTATAAGGTACACGGTAGGCGAACGAATCATTCAAAAAAGTACCTTGTATATAGAAAAATATAAAAAATAGCTCCCTCTTACGAGGGAGCTATGAGAAATTTTAATTGATAATCAGCGAGAAACATAAGTAATCACAGGATGGACACCACTATATTGTCGCCAACCATTAACTAAAGTTTCGATTAACGATTAAGCTATAAACCTTTACGAGTCGTTTTTAATTAGTTGTTGCCAAGGATAGCTTTCATGTCAGCTTCCGGCGTAGTGATTGGGTGTAACTGGAATTTTTCTACCAAGATGCCCAATACATTATTGGATAAGAATTTTGGCAAAGTAGGTCCGATGTAGATGTTGCGGATACCCAAAGCCAACAAGGTCAAGAGGATACATACCGCTTTTTGTTCGTACCAAGACAATACCAAAGTCAATGGCAAGTCATTTACATCGCATTCGAAAGCGCCGGCAAGAGCTACGGCTACCTGAATAGCGGAGTAAGCGTCATTACACTGACCCATATCGAGCATACGAGGGATACCGCCGATTTCGCCGATTTCAAGGTCGTTGAAACGATATTTACCGCAAGCCAAAGTAAGAACTACTGTGTCTTTTGGCGTCTGTTTTACAAATTCGGTGTAGTAGTTACGGCCTACTTTAGCACCGTCGCAACCACCTACCAAGAAGAAATGTTTAATAGCGCCGGCTTTAACAGCGTCGATTACTTTGTCGGCAATGCTGAGCACTGTGCCATGACCGAAACCGGTTGTTACTTCGTGACCACCGTTGATACCGGTGAATGCTTGAGGTTCACTGTAACCGCCGAGTTCAAGAGCTTTTTCAATAACCGCGGAGAAATCTTTGGAGCCGTCTTCGTTGATTTCCACATGTTTCAAACCAGGGAAACCTACCATATCGGTTGTGAAAATATTGTCTTCGTAGCTTTCACGCGGAACCATTAAGCAGTTAGTAGTGAACAAGAAAGCAGCCGGAACGCCGTCGAATTCATTCTGCTGGTTCTGCCAAGCAGTACCGAAGTTACCTTTTAAGTGAGCATATTTTTTGAGTTCAGGATATGCGTGGCAAGGAAGCATTTCACCATGAGTATAGATGTTTACGCCTTTACCTTCGGATTGTTCCAATAACATTTTGAGGTCGTGTAAATCATGACCGGTTACTACGATGAACGGACCAGGTTCTACAGTCAAAGGTACTTTAGTCGGAACCGGTGTGCCATAGCTTTCGGTGTTAGCGGAGTCAAGTAAAGCCATGCATTTGAGGTTAATATGACCGAATTCCATCAACAAAGCGAGCCATTCGTCAGCACTGTGCTCTTTGGCGAATTCAACGAGGCCTTTTACGAACCAAGCGTCTACTTCAGCGTCATCATAGCCGAGTACGGATGCATGCCAAGCGTAAGCCGCCATACCGCGCATACCGAGCAATAAAGTGGAGCGCAAGGAGATGATATCTTCTTCGCCTACCCAAAGAGCTTCCCAATCGAAGTCTTGAGCGCTAGGGTCAATAGCCTGACGAGCTGCTTCTACGCGGTTGATGAATTCCTGAACGCGTTCTTCGTCGAAGTTAACGTTCGTTACGCACATGAACAAACCCTGTTTTAACAATTGATATTCTTTAGCCGAAGCGCCTTTTGCATCACAAGCACGTGCCAAACCGATCAAGGCGGACGTCAACTCATCCTGTTTGTTAGCTACCGGCGCTGTTTTACCACATACGCCCTGTACGGTACAACCACCGGGATTTGCAGACTGTTCACATTGGAAACAAAACATACTCATAATAGCCTCCTTCTTCGGGACTCTCCCGACACAGTACTTTCTTATCACTCGTAAGAAAGCAAAAAATATAAAATACTTGCTTATTACAAAATCAAATTGTCACTTATGGAAAGTTGTTTACTTTGTGACTACATTTAAAGTATAGTATACTTATAGGTAAAAAACTGTAGCTATGGCAACATTTACAAAAATTTTATATTAAGGAGGCTCCTATGCATATCGGATTATCTACTGAACTTGTAACGGAATATCTGGCTGTGCTCAGCAGCAGTCCTCTGTTTCGCGACCTTTCGGAAGAACAGTTGCGTCGCTTTTTAAGTTCACCGAACTTATCTATTTCCAATTATAAAAAAAATAGCTTTATCGCCATTGCCGGTGAACCCATGGAAGGAATTGGCATTTTACTCAAAGGCCATGCCCATCTGACCCGTGAAAACGTCTTAGGCCAACGAACCATTATGACCGACCTTACGCCGTCCGCCATGTTCGGCGAAGCCATCCTCTTCACGGACATGCCAAACTGGCCCGCCACCATTCAAACGACGCAGGACAGCACCGTTCTTTTCTTGCCAAAGTCAGCTTTCACCACATCGTTCAACAATTGCGATGCCTGCCAGGTGCAGATTCTAACCAATTTGTTGCATGACATGTCTGAAAAAGCCTTGGCCCTCACTCGGAAGGTTCACTATTTATCCTTAAAAGGGATGCGTGAACGAATCTTTGCCTACTTTGATGATTTATATACTTACCAAAAACAAAACCCCATTCGCCTGCCCCACAACCGTCAGGAAATGGCGGACGTGCTCAATGTATCGCGCACATCCTTAAGCCGCGAACTGGGCCGCTTGCAGGATGAAAAGATAATCGAATTTGAAGGTAAAAAAGTTGAGCTATTGGATTTAAATGCGATTAATGAGTATAGTTTTTAAGTAAAATAATATTGAACATGAGCTACTATCAAACATGAGATACTAGCGAATATCAGATAGTAGCATACATGAGATACTATCGAATATAAGAAACACTAGCGAATAAAGCACGAAGAGTGTATCCCCGGCATCAGCCTGAGATACACTCTTTATTTATATAATAGATTTTATTTTAGAAACGCGTTAAATTTTACCGCATAACTTTAACTGAGCTTAAGTTCCGGCGCTTAAGTTAGAACCACGGGGACAAATCGAATTCTTCGCCAATGGTTACTTTCACATGAGCACGCCCTAAATAGAGCCCCAAGAGCGTCAAGCTGGAATGGCTAAGTGGCATGGAGTCATACATATCAGCCACTTTAGGCAATACCGGTGAAATGTATTCCAATACCTGTTTGCGTTCAGTCGAGTTAAAATCAACCGGTTTACTCATCGCTAACCCTAAAATATGTTGCTGAATTTCCGGATTATCCAAATGAGCCATCTGGAAGTAGCGCGGTGCCAACCCTTCATCGACAACCGCTAATTTAAGAAGCGGAGAGTTTACACTTTTCACCACATAGCGAGCATCCAAATAATTACCGCGCAAAGCACGGGTCAATTCATCTTTGTCAAAACCGGCATAACCGAATACGAGCGGATAGGAATGAACCATAATATCCCAGAAGGTATTACGTTCCGGTTCTTGAATGGAGCAACGAAGGTAATCCAATTGACGATACATCGCTTCTTCCCGTGGCAATTCGGACAAGAACGGCTCGATATATTTATCTACATAATGCTGTAAATGTTCCAAGCTGTAGTTGTTGGAATTGCGGGAGTATTGAAGCAATAACGCCAAAGCCATAATCTGAAAATGGCCGAGCTGCAAATGCGGCAAGATGCGAAGGGCATCAAACGCCACCAAGTACGGTGTACTGGATTTAGGCTGCTGTACTACGTCCACAAAGGCCTCAATAGCAGTTTCCTTCATCCACACCGTTGGCGTTGTAGCGTAAGCTTTTTGCATACAAAGCAAGGCTTCCTGCACCACGATATTTTCCAACAACGCATGTAATTCGCCACTGGCAGTGATGCCTAAGCGGTCGAAAGCCGTTTTAGTAATATCCAATACCTGTTCTTTAGTGCTGGCGCTAACGGCACCGAAAGAACTCATGAAGTGCGATGTGCCAAGGGTAATTAAGTCGGACATGTCCGGCTCACCATAGCCGATATGGCTTGCACCGCGACCGGTGCCATGAATGGCCGCATCAGAACCTGCATGGTCACGTACAATCGGAATAATGCGAGTTGCATCATCCGCTACTTCCTCCGACGTTGCTTCAGTCGGTGTCACACGATGAATACGACGCGTTAATTCGCTGTCATCTAAAGCGGCTGTTGGCGGTTCGGTTGGAATTTTAAGCATAGGCTTCGTAATGTCCAAATCAGACACTATGTCACGGTTTAAACTGCTTTCCGATGAATCGTCATGAGCCGAACCGAATCGCGATGCAGACGGTTCCGTCATCGCATTATGAAAATCGGATTCCATTTGCGTATTAGACAAGGGAACGAACGTGGTGGCCATCTCTTTATCGGATGTTTCTTCATGACTTCCGGTTGCTTGATGGCTACCGCCTTGGTAAGCACGCCCGGCACCAAAGTTATCTCGATTCTGTTTAGCATCTTCACGGTAATAGGCAGCGCCGTGATCGCGACGTTTACGCTCATAATAATCTCGATTGCTTACATTGTCAGTGGCTGCACCGTTCGTCTTTTCCGATTTATCGCTATCGCGAAATACTAAATAGCATACGCCGAAAAATACGACGATAACCCCCAACACTACTAAATATGGTATAAATGCAGACATGTTATTCCTCCTGCCGTAGTTTATTTGAATTATATAGACCACACGATTAATGCTTGTCAAAAATCCGCATCGGCCTTCCTATTTATTCCTATATTATTATATAATACTCCGTATCGATTTTATTTGTCTACTTTTTTATGAAAACAAGCAATAACGCTACTTAATCAATATTTTTGATTAAAAACAATATCTATAAAAATGCATCTTTTCTATACAATTTTTGCCGTTTTTTTGCCGTAAAACTAAACAAGGGCAGCACGCATGCTACCCTTGTAAGACGTTCGCTCACTACTAGTCTCTTTTATAGTATATACTACCATTCCTTCACTGTATAGAGGATACTAGCCCCTTTTATTCCGTTATCTTTGAAGTGTACAAGCCCTTCAAATTGTCCTGCTTGATATCCTACAGTGGGATATATTTTATTATCAATCACAGTCACCCCCGATTTGATTTTATGCGACTTATTTAAGTTAATTTTATACACATCAACTTTTTGCGCCGCTTCATTTGGATTGACTATAGTTTTATCACTTTTCTCATTGATTGCTAAAGGTAATGATAGCTCATGGTTATTAATTGCTTTTTGCGTCTGTTTAGCCGCCGTATTTACATCCGGAGCCTGTACATAATATGTAACTGTAGGCTCATTAGCCTTTTGTATCTCGTGTTGAATTTGTACGGCTGTATCTGGTTTAACATCAATGACTTTAGACAGGGCCTTGGTATCTTGCGTGGTAGTGACATCAAAACATATCATTTCATCGGCTCACCATATAGGCGTTTCATGCCATCATATGTTACTAACCATATACGTTTTGATTGCCTAGCCTCAACGCCTATCTTAAATCGTGGTGGTTTTCCATTTCTTTCAATACAAGCTTGACGCAATGAATCTGTACTCTTTCCCCATAATTCCGCGGCTTCTTCCAGAGTTAATACTTTATCAATGTAATTCATCGGATCCTCCTGTATATGTAATATCCTATAACACATCCGGTAATCAAAGCTTTTACGGCGTCCTTATCAAAGTCTATAAAATATATTAAAATGGCAATGCCTATAATTGCTATAATGTCTTTCATCGCATTCACTCCTTATGATATAATGAAAGTGTCAGGAGAGGTTTCCCTCTCCCTTCACCGCTCTCTTATCGTTTTTGTTTTCGACGACGCTTACGATTTGAGGGCTTTTCTTTTTTTCTGAACTCTAGCCATATCATTACTACTAATGTTATGAACCATTCAACATCTACTTTATCAATCATTTCTACCTCCTTTCTATGGTTTTATTATACCGTATATACGGTATAATGTCAAGTAAAAATAAACAAAAAAAGTACCCAAAAAGCTAGATTTTATCTAACCTTTTGGGCTTTCTTCTTTTTCACATACTTAACGCAATATGCTACGAGATAAACGGATCACCGTACCTTTCACCATTGGACCACAGTGTACATCACTGTAGCTCCTTTTATTTTTGAGCCATCAAACTGCACTAACCCTTCAACCCGGCCGGCCTGATATCCTACCGTTGGATATACTTTATCATCAATAACTGTAACACCGGCTTTTATTTTATGTGCTTTATTTAGATTGATTTTATATATATCTACAGTCTGATTATCTTCATTTTTAGTAATTACTGTTCTATCTGTTTTTTCTAGAGCCACTTTAGGTAGTTTGTCATCCTCTTTCTTAATTAAACTTTGCGCTTCTTTAGTAGCTTTATCTAAATTAGTTGCTACAACTGTAAACTGTCCATCAGGACTTCTAGTTTCCGTTTTAATTATTTCTGACCTAATCACCTTAGCTTGTTCTGGATTTACATCTATACCTTTTGCCAATTTATCT